>CAXSHC010000161.1:4259-7116 GCA_964236745.1 uncultured Acetobacteraceae bacterium | reverse complement strand
GGCAGATTGCGAAACTGTCATTGCGGTCGACACACGTCAACGGTGGAACCGCGGGGCGCATGCGGGCAGGCGCCAGCGGGCCGGTCGCTGGATCGGCACGGCGTACACGACGAAAAGCGGGCAGACCCTTCGGCCTGCCCGCTTCCCGTTCCTGTTCGGCTTAGAACAGCTGGATGTGGGTCTTGAAGCCGACCACCGCGGCGTCAGGCAGATTGCCCTGGCCGTTCGGACGGATGAAGTACTGGAAGTCCGGCGCGAAGGTCACGCCGCGGAACACGTGGATCTGGTAGTTCAGTTCGACGTTGATCACGTGGTTCTGCACGCCCTGGGCGCCGGGGAAGGTGCCGAAGCCGCCAGCGTTGCTGATCGGCAGGCCGAACTCGATTTCCTCGCTCTCGATCCGGCTCAGGCGGCTGGACACGGTCTGGTAGTTGAACAGCACGCCGATGGTATCGAGCGGACGCGCCTTCCAGAAGTCGCGGTCGATCGCGGCGATGTTGAACTGGTCCTGACGCACCGAGTAGCGCGGATCGTTGTGGTTGTAGTTGCCGATCACGATGATGCCGTCGGTGGCGCCGGGGCCCTGGCGACGAACCATCTGGTCGAACTGCAGCCATTCCTGCGTGCCGCCCTTGCGCACTTCCGGCGTGTTGGTCGGCAGATCCCAGGTGGTGTGCGCACGGTTCTCGAACATGAAACCGGCCTTGTAGTGGCCGGGCATCGCGTCGGGGCCGATCTTGGGCTCGTAGCCGACCTCGACCGGGAACGCCTCGCCGTCGATGTGCGAGCCGTCGAGGTGGAAGCCGGAACGGTAGCCGTTGGTCGCCTGGTATGTGTTGTTCTCGGTGAAGAAGATGCCGGTCTGGATGTATACGGACGGGATCGGCCGGATGCGCGGCCGGATCATCCACTGCGCGTCGGGGTAGGAAGCATTGGCGCTGTTGTCGGTAATGCCCTTGGCATTGCCGCACAGCGAGTTGTTCATGAAGTTGCAGTTCAGCGGGTTCGAGTCGAAGTCGTTCTCCATCGGCGCGCGGCCGGCGGCGATGTTGACCCGTCCGTGCGCCAGCGTTTCCTCGGCGTAGAAGAACACCAGATGGATCGCTGTGTTGCCGCCGGCGCCGTAGATTTCCTGGGTCTGGTCCAGGGTGTCGCCGAAGTTCGGACCGACGTTGATGCCGTAACGGCCGACGGCGATGGCGTGCGTCTCCAGCCCGGGAATGCCGGCGAGCTTGTACCAGTCCTGGTCCCACTCAAGGCCGTACTGGCCGGCGTTGCCCGACTCCTGGTGCGGCCCGCTGATGATGCCCGCGAACTCGTTGACGTTGTCCAGCAGTATCGCCGTGCCGTACTGCGACAGGTACTGGTTCACCTGCGGCACCAGCGCTTCCGGTGCCGGCAGCGGCGCCATGCCGTAGTCCGCGCCGGGCACGTGGCTGATCTTCGAACTGGCGACGAGGCCCGAGCCCGAATCGAGCTGGGCGAAAGCCGGGGCAGTCCCGAGCGCGATCACGGCACCGGCGCCGAGCAGCGCCTGGCGGTGCACGCGCCATGCTGAGCGGAGCGCCGCCCTGGTTGAACTCGACATGATGTTCCTCCGAACTCTTTTCATTCTTGACCCAGCAGCCGCACCCACCGTGGCGGTTCTGCCACAGCTGGCAGATTAGTAACAGGTACCGGGTTGACCCTGACCGCGGGGAAAGGATTATCCGAACACGTTACGCCGTCGCGGCTGACGAAATTGCTGGCACCTAACTCCTACGAATCACCACCACAGTCAAGTCGATTAATTCACTCTGACTAAACAAAGCGCTTTCGCTGGCACCGGTAAGATGCCATCAAACGCCATGACCGGGCGCAGAACCGGCGAGTGAGCGTCCTTGATGAGCAGGCATTTTACCCCCGTCGCGACCGGCCAAGGCGGCAACTCCACCGCCGTGCGGCAGCTCAACGAGCGCCGCCTGCTGACCGTCCTGCGCCGACTCGGCGAGGCGTCCAGGCCCGACCTCGCCAGGCAGTTGGGTCTCACCCAGAACACGGTCGGCCAGATCGTCCAGGCGCTCGAGCAGCAGGGGCTGATCACCAGCACGGGACGACGCATGGGGCAGCGTGGCCAGCCGGCCACCATGCTCCGCCTCGACTCCGCCGGCGCCTACTCGATCGGCATCAAGCTGGGGCGACGCTCCATCGACACGCTTCTGATCGACTTCACCGGCACCGTGCTCAGGAGCCGGCGCTTCGAGCGCCTCGACCCAACGCCGTCCGACGCGATGCAGCTGGCGCTTCGCGGCATCAGGGAGCTCCGGCGCGCCTTGTCCCCGTCGCGTCGCGGCCGCCTTGTCGGCGTGGGCCTGGCGCTGCCGGTCGCCGTTCAGGGCTGTCCGTCGGACGTCCGGGCAACCGCCTTCTACCAGGCCTGGAGCTCCGTCGACTTCGCAGAACAGCTCACCGCGTCCCTGGACGTTCCGGTGTTCCACGAGAACAACGGCACCGCCGTCGCCCTGGCGGAACTGTTCTGCGGCCACGGCCGCGAGCTGGACGACTTCATCTGCGTCTACGTCAACAGCTCGATCAGCGGCGGCATCGTGCTGGACGGCGACACCCGCCAGGGCGTGCGCGGCCAGGCCGGCAGCATGCAGGCGATCCCGGCGCCCCCCGCGCCGTGGTCGTCCCCCGGCGACGGCGCCGCGACCGGCACCACCCTGTTTGGGCGTGCTTCCGGTTCGGCGCTGATCGGCCACCTGCGCGCCAACGGCATCGACCCCGCCATGCTGTCGATGACCGCCGGGCGGGCCTGACTCGTCGGCCCGAACGACGGCTGCCGGCTTTCGGAACACGACGGTGCGAGAACACGGAT
>CAXSHC010000161.1:1179-4249 GCA_964236745.1 uncultured Acetobacteraceae bacterium | reverse complement strand
GAGGCGCTGGTGTCGGAGTGGCTGCAGGATTGCGCCGAGGCGCTCGTGGTGCCGCTGCTGACCACCGCCAGCCTGCTCGACGTGCAGGCGATCATCCTGGACGGCAACCTTCCGCGCGCCCTGATCGAGGCGCTTCTGGAGCGCCTGACGGTCCTGCTCGGCCGGGCGCAGGCACCGCACCCGGTCGAGCTGCGTCTCGGCAGCATCGGCAACCAGGCCGCCGCCCTAGGCGCCGCTTTCCTGCCGTTGCATTCGCGCCACGCCCAGACGAGCTCCGCCATGACCACCCTTCTTCCGGCCAGGATGCGCGAGGAAGGAACGGAGCCAGCCGGTGGTTCATGAACGCCGCGACTACCCGGCCGTGCCTTGACCGGACCGGCGCCTGCCGCCTAATCCCGCGAACGCAGGACAGCTTTCAGGGGCGCATCATGCAGAACACCATCCGGCGGCCGCTCGCGATCCTGGCCTGCCTGACCGCCATCGGCGTGACGGTTCTGCCTCTCGCCGCCTGCTCCTCCGGCTATGACGGGCCGATCACCAACGAGGCGCCCCACGACGACAGCCAGGGCCCGCCGCTCCTGACCAACGGCTTCGCCCCCTGATCGGATGATCGCGCCCGCCGCGTCGGCCTGGACCGGCTCACCGGTCCACAGGCAGACCGGCATCCTCGCGCGCCCGGGGCGACATCGCCGCGAAGTCCAGCCCGCCTTCGCCGCGCGCGACGGTCGCCAGCAGCCGGTCCCGCACCAGCGAGCCCATCGGCATCGGCACCCCCAGCGCGTCGCCGGCCTGCAGCAGCAGTCCCGTGTCCTTGACGGCCAGCGCCACGGGAACGCCCGGCGGATCGAACGCCTGGTCCACGATCAGCCGCCCGTAGTTCCTGTGCGCCGGCGCGTCAAAGAAGCTGTTGGTCAGGATCTCGAACACCGCCTCGGGCGACACCCCGCCTTTGGTGTTAAGCGCGAACACCTCCGCCATCTGCTCGATCGTGGACAGGATCAGGAAGTTCAGCGACAGCTTGACCAGGTTGGACTGCGCCGGATCAGTGCCCAGCACAAAGATCCGCTGCCCTATCACGTCTAGCGCCGGGCGCACCCGCTCCGCGGCACCCGTTTCGCCCGCCAGCACCACGAACAGCTTGCCCGTCGCCGCCGCCGGCGGACGCCCGAGCACGGTGGCCGACAGGTAGCCCTGGCCCCGCGCTCCGTGCGCTTCCGCCAGCCTGCGGGACAGCGCCACCGAGATCGTGCTGCTCGACACGTGCGTGGCACCGGGCGCCAGCCCGTCCGCGATCCCGTCTTTCCCCAGCGTCACCGCGTTTACCGCGTCGTCGTCGGCCAGCATGCTGAACACGAACTCCGCATCCAGCGAGGCGTCCGCCGGACTGCCGGCCAGGCGTGCCCCGGCCTCGACCAGCGGCGCCGCGCGCGACGCGGTGCGGTTGAACACGCTGACCGAGTGCCCCGCGTCGAGCAGGCGCCGCGCCATGCCGACGCCCATGGCGCCCAGCCCGACGAAACCGAGCTTCATGCTTTCGATCCCCTCACGCCCGTGCCACCGGCCGGTCACGCGTGCCGAACTGGTAGATGGCCGCGGTCAGCACGGCAATGACGGCCGCCAGCAGCAGCGCCGGCGTGAACGACCCGGTCGTCTGCACGATCCAGCCGGTCAGGGCAGGGGCCAGCGCGCCACCCAACGAGCCGCCCACGTTCTGGAACGCTTCCAGCGTCGCCACCCTGTCCGGCGTGGTCGCGACCGCCGCCATCGCCCAGCCGCAGGAGGAAGCAAGGGAGCCCGCGAACAAGGCCAGGCTGACCAGCAGAATCGCCGCTGCCGTGCCATGCACCACCGAAGCCCCGGCGGTGCAGCCGCCGGTTACGAGCATCGCCAGCACCAAAGGCAGCCGGCAGCTCGCCACCGGCGGCATCCCGCGCCTGGCCAGGCTGCGCGAGGCGAGCCCGCCCAGAAGCGCGCCGAGGAACCCGCACCCCTGCGGCACCGCCGTCCAGATGCCCGACTGCGCCACGCTGAGGTGCCTGGCCCTGTGCAGGTACTCCGGCAGCCAGGCGCCATACAGCCAGGTCAGGTAGATCACGCCGACGAAGCCCGCCGCCATGCCCCAGCTGGTGCGATCCCGGAACAAGGCGCTCCAGCCCCGGAGCGTCGACACGTCGTCCGCCGCCCCGTCCTCGGCGTGGATCCAGCGCCGTTCTTCCGGCTCGATACCGTACTGGCCGGGATCGCGGTACAGCGCCGCCCAGAACACCGCGACCCCCAGCCCGGCCACGCCGATGATCGCGAACATCGATCGCCAGCCGAACGCCACCAGCAGCGCGGTCAGCATCGGCGGCGCGATCGCCGGCCCCAGGGCCGAGGACGCGTTGAACAGTCCGATCGGGAAAGCCCGCGCCGGCGCCTGGAACCAGTTCGAGCACACCTTGGTCCCGGCCAGGTACATCGGCGACTCGCCCACCCCGAGCGCGCCCCTGGCAACGATGAACTGCCCGAGGCTGCCGACGAAGCCGGCTGCCGCCTGCGACGCCGACCACAGCAGGAGGCCCGCCGTCATCACCCGTCGCGGCCCGAACCGGTCGATCAGCACGCCCACCGGCAGCTGCGCCACTCCGTACGCCACCGCGAATGCGGACAACAGCAGCCCCATCTCCGCGTCGCTCAGGTGCAGCGACGCCCGTATGCTGGAATTACCGATCGAGAGCGCCGAGCGATCGAGGTAGTTCACCGTGCCCGCCACCATCAGCAGCGTCAGCGCGACCACGCGCATCCGACGCGCTCGCCTCGACGGGTAGGGCCCCATGCCCGGATCATGTGGCATCGTCGGCTCCTCGTTCACCCAAACGAACCCTGAGCGTTGCAGCCCGGTGCGGGATGGACAAGAGCCGGTTTCTCTGTTTGTTCCTGTCCGTTGGCGGGGGAGCACGGTCATGCCGGACGTGGCGGGGCACATCGAGGACACCAGCCTGAGCACGGCGCTCAGCGAGCGCTACCTCGCCTATGCCATGTCCACCATCACCTCGCGTTCGCTGCCCGACGTGCGCGACGGCTTGAAGCC
>CAXSHC010000161.1:0-1169 GCA_964236745.1 uncultured Acetobacteraceae bacterium | reverse complement strand
CAGCTTCGTCTCGATCCCACCGCAGGCTTCAAGAAATGCGCCCGCGTGGTCGGCGACGTGATCGGCAAGTTCCATCCGCACGGCGACGTGGCGGTGTATGAGGCACTTGTGCGGCTCGCCCAGGACTTCGCGGTGCGCTACCCGCTGGTCGAGGGCCAGGGCAACTTCGGCTCGATCGACGGCGATAACGCCGCCGCCATGCGCTACACCGAGGCCCGCCTCACCGCCGTCGCCAAGGCGTTGCTGGAAGGCATCGAGGACGACGCGGTCGATTTCCGCCCGACCTATGACGGCGAGGATGCCGAGCCGGTGGTGCTGCCGTCGGCCTTCCCCAATCTGCTCGCCAACGGCGCCGCCGGCATCGCCGTCGGCATGGCCACCAGCATCCCGCCGCACAACGCCGGCGAGGTGTGCGCCGCCGCCGCCCTGCTGGTGAAGCGACCCGACGCCACCCTGGACGAACTGCTGGCCCTGATGCCTGGCCCCGATTTCCCCACCGGCGGCCTGATCGTCGAAGACCCGGCCGCGATCCGAAGCGCCTATGACACCGGGCGCGGCGGCTTCCGGTTGCGCGCGCGCTGGACCCGCGAGGAAGGCCGCTTCGGCACCTGGGTCGTCGTCGTTACCGAGATCCCCTACCAGGTGCAGAAGGGGCGCCTGATCGAGCAGATCGCCGAGCTGATGGAGCAGAAGAAGCTGCCTCTGCTCGCCGACGTGCGCGACGAAAGCACCACCGACATCCGCCTGGTGCTGGAGCCCAGGACCAAGGGCGTCGAGCCTGAAGTGCTGATGGAAACCCTGTTCCGCGCCACTCAGCTCGAGACCCGATTCGGCCCGAACATGAACGTGCTGGCCACCGACCGCACCCCGCGCGTGATGGGCCTGCGCGAGGTGCTTCGCGAATGGCTCGACCATCGCAACACGGTGCTGGTGCGACGCAGCCGGCACCGCTTGTCCGCCGTGCTGCGCCGCCTGGAGATCCTGGACGGCTTCCTCGCCGTCTACCTCAACCTCGACGAGGTGATCCGCATCGTCCGCGAGGAGGACGAGCCCAGGCCGGCATTGATGGCGGCGTTCTCCCTGACCGAGCTCCAGGCGGACTCCGTGCTCAACATGCGCCTGCGCAGCCTGCGCCGTCTCGAAGAGATGCAGCTGCGCAAGGAACATGA
>CAXSHC010000160.1:0-7131 GCA_964236745.1 uncultured Acetobacteraceae bacterium | reverse complement strand
AGCGGCGACTACGTCAAGATCGCGGCTCCGGAGGAGAAGGCGCCGGTACAATATTTCTCGGCCGTCGAGCCGAATCTGTTCAACGAGATCATCGCGAAATACATGGGCAAGGCCGAGAGTTTCCACTCCGGCGTGAAGGAGTAGCAGGATCATGCTGGGGAGAATGACCCTCGCGGACGTGGCCATGCTCGACTCGCCGATCATCATGATGGCGGGCCTGTTCATGGGTCTGGTGGTCGCGGGCATCGTCGCGACCATCACCTACACCAAGAGCTGGGTGTACCTTTGGAAGGAATGGATTACTTCCGTCGATCACAAGAAGATCGGCATCATGTACATCATCGTTGCCATCGTGATGCTGCTTCGCGGCTTCTCGGACGCGATCATGATGCGGGCGCAGCAGGCGATGGCCTATGGCGGCCACGCCGGCTACCTGCCGCCGCACCACTACGACCAGATCTTCACCGCCCACGGCACCATCATGATCTTCTTCATGGCCATGCCGTTCATGATCGGGCTGATGAACATCGCCGTGCCGCTGCAGATCGGCGCCCGAGACGTGGCGTTCCCGTTCCTGAACTCGTTCTCGTTCTGGATGACCGCGGTCGGCGCCATCCTGGTCAACGTGTCGCTGGTGCTGGGTGAATTTGGCCAGACCGGATGGCTCGCCTATCCGCCGCTGTCAGAGCTCAAGTTCAGCCCGGGCGTTGGCGTGGACTACTACATCTGGTCGCTGCAGCTGACCGGGCTCGGCACCCTGCTGACGGGCGTCAACTTCTTCGTCACTATCGTCAAGATGCGTGCGCCCGGCATGACCTGGATGCGCATGCCGATCTTCACCTGGACCATCCTGTGCACGGCCATCCTGATCATGGCCGCGTTCCCGATCCTGACCGTCACCTTCGGCATGCTGTCGCTGGACCGCTACCTCGGCATGCACTTCTTCACCAACGAGCTTGGTGGGAACCAGATGATGTACGTCAACCTCATCTGGGCCTGGGGCCATCCGGAGGTGTACATCCTGATCCTGCCGGCGTTCGGCATCTTCTCCGAGGTGGTGCCGACTTTCAGCCAGAAGCGCCTGTTCGGCTACAAGGCGATGGTCTACGCCACCGTCTGCATCACCTTCCTGAGCTTCGTGGTCTGGCTGCACCACTTCTTCACCATGGGCTCCAGCGCCAACGTGAACGCCTTCTTCGGCATCACGACCATGATCATCTCCATCCCCACAGGGGTGAAGATCTTCAACTGGCTGTTCACCATGTATCGGGGGCGCATCCAGTACACCTCCATGATGCTGTGGACGATGGGCTTCATGGTCACCTTCGTGATCGGCGGCATGACCGGCGTGATGCTGGCGCTGCCCGGCAACGACTGGGTGCTGCACAACTCGTTGTTCCTGATTGCGCACTTCCACAACGTGATCATCGGCGGCGTGTTCTTCGGCTACATGGCGGGCCTCACCTACTGGTTCCCCAAGGCGACCGGCTTCAAGCTGAACGATAGCTGGGGCAAGGCCTCGTTCTGGTTCTGGCTCACTGGCTTCTATGTCGCCTTCATGCCGCTTTACGTGCTGGGCTTCCTCGGCATGACCCGTCGCATGAACCACTACGACAACCCGCAATGGACGCCCTACCTGTGGGTTGCGGCGTTCGGCGCGCTGATCATCGCCGCCGGCATCGCCTGCACCGTGATCGGCCTCGTGGTCAGCATTCGCCAGCGCCACCTGCCGCAGAACCAGGACGTCACCGGCGATCCATGGAACGGCCGCACCATCGAGTGGTCCACTTCCTCGCCGCCGCCGTTCTACAACTTCGCCGTGTTGCCGCACATCGACGCGCTCGACGCCTTCAACGAGACCAAGAAGCGCGGCCAGGAAGCGCGCGAGACCCCGGTCTATTCCGACATCCACATGCCGCGGAACACCCCGGCCGGCTTCATCATGTCGGTGGCGGCCGGGATCGTCGGCTTCGCGCTGATCTGGCACATCTGGTGGCTGGCGATCATCGGCATGCTCGGCGTGGTCGGCACCTTCATCGTCCGTTCCTGCAACGACGACATCGACTACTACGTGCCGGCGGCCGAGGTGGCGCGTATCGAGGGGCTGCACAACGCCCGCGTCGCCCAGCTGGAGCTGACCCATGTCGCCTGACAGCCTCGTCGCCCATCACGGCGAGTTCGCTGAGGACCATTCCCACGAGCCGAACAACGTGTTCGGCTTCTGGCTCTACCTGATGACCGACTGCATCCTGTTCGCGACCCTGTTCGCAGGGTTCGCGGTCAGCCGGCACCAGTATGCCGGCGACGTCAGCGGCCACGACATCTTCAACCTGAAATACGTCGGCGTGGAGACGGCGCTGCTGCTGGTCAGCTCCTCCACCTACGGCTTCGCCATGATCGGCGCCTACCAGCACAAGCTGAACCAGGTGCTGGTCTGGCTCGGCATCACCTTTCTGCTCGGTGCCGGCTTCGTCGGCATGGAGATCAACGAGTTCCACCACCTGGTGGCCGAAGGGCACGGGCCGGACCGCAGCGCGTTCCTGTCCGCCTTCTTCACCCTGGTCGGCACCCACGGCCTTCATGTCACCTGCGGCCTGCTGTGGATGCTGGTGCTGGTGGTGCAGCTCACCGTGCTGCGCAAGCCGCTCGACACCCGCTACATCAATCGGCTGATGTGCCTGAGCCTGTTTTGGCACTTCCTGGACATCGTCTGGATCTGCGTGTTCAGCCTGGTCTACCTGATGGGAGTTCGGTGATGGATCATCCCGCGCTGCACGGCCATTCGCACAAGACCCATATCGAAGGGTCTGGCGGCGCCGGTCATGCCGGCTACGGCGCCTATGGCATCGGCTTCGCGCTGTCGGTGATCCTGACGGTCGCGGCGTTCTATGCGATCATGGTGCCCGGCACGGTGCCGGCCGGCTGGGTGGTGCCGCTGGTCGCCACCCTGGCGGTGGTGCAGATCTTCGTCCACCTGGTGTGCTTCCTGCACATGAGCGCCGGATCGGAGCAGCGCTGGAACGTCACCGCCTTCGGCTTCGCCCTGCTGGTGGTGTTCATCCTGATCGGCGGCTCGCTGTGGATCATGCGCAGCATGAGCATAGGCATGGCCGATCCCGACGTGCCGGCGGTGGCCACCCAAGGTCACTCCGACAAGATGGGCAACATGAACGGCATGTAGCGGGTCATCGCCACCTGCGCGCTTCCTGGCGCCCGCTGCTTCCGGCAGCGGGCGTTTCGCGTTCAACGGGGGCAGGGCGTGTCTGGCGACGGGCTGAGATCGCACCCGTCATGATAATCCTTCGCCGCCTGCTCGCGAGAGATGCGCTTGATCGAGGCCATGATGAGACCAGCCGGACGTTCCCCGGTGGTTTGGACCTCGATGATCGCTTGGCCGGATCGTGTGAACAGGAACACGCAGTCGTTCAGCCCAGTGCCATCGCAATGGACCAGCGCCGGATACTGGCGCCTGATGGCGCCGTCCCCGACGTCGTTCAGAAAAAAGTCTGACCGGCCGGCAGGAACATGGAGGTAGGGGCGGTAGCCCTGCCTACGCAGATGGTGGACGAAGCGCTGGAAGGAGATTGAGGGAAGCGGCTCGTATGTCTCCGCGCGCGCACCCGTGGTGGGGCTGACGCTGGCCAGCGAGGCCACCATCAGCAACGCACTCATCCTCGTCATCATCGACCTTTCATGCTTGCCGGGCGCGCGTGATCCACACGAACCGCGTCGCCATCATGGCCGCCACCGCCGCCAGCGCCACGGCCAGCGCCGCCCACAGCCCAGCCGCCCCATAGCCGAGCCGGAACGCTAGCAGCCACCCGAGCGGCACACCGACCAGCCAGTAGCCGACCTGCGCCAGCACCATCGGCTTGGCCGTGTCGCCCATGCCGCGCAGCGCGCCGATCGCCACCACCTGCACCCCGTCCACTACCTGGAACAGGGCCAGGATGCCGAGCAGGACGACCGCGATCCGGAACGCGGTCCGGTTGGCGGCGACCGACCGGTCCAGGAACGCCGATGCCACCAGCTCCGGCGTGAGCAGCAGCACGAGCCCGATCGCGCCCATGACCAGGATCGCCATGCCGATCGCCACCAGCCCGGCGCGCCGCACCGCCGCCCGGTCGCTGGCTCCGGTCGCCAGACCCACCCGCACGTTGGCTGCCTGTCCCAGCGCCATCGGCACCATGAAGGTGAAGGTGCCGATGCTGAGCACGATCTGGTGCGCCGCCAGCGCCGCGGTCCCGAGCAGTCCTGCCGCCAGCCCCGCCAGCAGGAACATCAAGACCTCGCCCGCGATCGTCGCCATGATCGGCAGCCCGAGCCCGAGCAGCGGCCCGAGCTCGCGCCGGTCCGGGCGCGGCGGCGTCACCAGCTTCCGCCGACGCCGGCTGCCGTGCAGGCAGGCGAACAGCACCAGCACGGTGACCCACAGCGTGGCGGCGCTGGCGATCGCAGAGCCGCGCAGGCCCAGCCCCGGCAGCCCGGCCACGCCGTAGATCAGCGCATAGTTCAGCAGCCCGTTGCCGACCGCCATCGCCGGTGTGATCCGCAGCAGCAGCCCGGCCTGGTCGATCGCCGGCAGGATCGCCCGCATGGTCCCGAGGCCTGCGACATAGGCCGGCGTTCCCCAGCGCAGGATGCCGAGATAGGTGCCGACGTCGTGCGCCAGCGGCGCCGGCTCGCCCAGGCGGCGCAGGATCGGCCCGGCCAGGCTGAACAGCACGAACAACGGTACCGACAGCCCCAGCCCCAGACACAGCCCGGTGCCGTACAGCCCGGCGATGCGCCGCGGTGTGCCGGCGCCGCGGGCCTGCGCCGCCAGGATGCCGGCCGCCATCAGCACGCCCTGCAGCGCCGCACCGACGGCGAAGAACAGCGTGCCGGACAGGCCGCCCGCCGCCACCGCCTCGTCGCCGAGCCCGCCCAGCAGCACGGTGTCGGTCAGCCCCATGGCGATCTCGGACAGGCTGACGATCGCCAGCGGCACCGCCAGGCGCAGGAGGGCTGCGGCATGCGCCTTCGTGCCGGCCTCGATGGTTCCCGCAGCACTCATCGCTTCTCCGTCCGGCGCGCCGGGTCGCGCTGCTTGCCGCTTCGGGACCGATGCCGCAAAACCGCCCGATGGCCCAGCTCATCCTTCACGACAGCCTGACCCGGACCACGGCGCCGTTCGTGCCGCTCGATCCGGCGCATGTGCGCGTCTACTACTGCGGGCCAACCGTGTACGACCTCCTGCATGTCGGCAACCTGCGCGCCATGCTGTCGGCGGACGTGCTGGTGCGCCTGCTTCGCGTGCTGTACCCGCGCGTCACCTTTGTGCGCAACATCACCGACGTGGACGACAAGATCAACGCGCGCGCCGCCGAACTCGGCATCGGCATCGACGTTCTCGCCGACCGCACCATCGCCGAGATGCACGCCGACCTTTCCGCCGCCGGCGTGCTGCCGCCTGACATCGAGCCGCGTGCCACGCATCATGTCGGCGAGATGATCGCGCTGATTGAGGCCCTGGTGGCGTCCGGCCACGCCTACGCCGCCGATGGGCACGTGCTGTTCTCGGTGCGGCATTTCCCCGAATACGGCCGACTGTCCGGGCGGGATCCGGACGAGCTGCTCGCCGGTGCCCGCGTCGAGGTGGCGCCCTACAAGCGCGATCCCGGCGACTTCGTGCTGTGGAAGCCGTCCACCCCGGAGCTTCCCGGCTGGGACAGCCCGTGGGGGCGCGGCCGGCCCGGCTGGCATATCGAGTGCAGCGCCATGGCGGAGCGCTACCTGGGGCCGAGCTTCGACATCCATGGCGGCGGCGCCGACCTGCTGTTCCCGCACCACGAGAACGAGCGTGCGCAAAGCCTGTGCGGCTATCCCGGCTCCGGCTTCGCCACCCTGTGGCTGCACAACGCGATGCTGAACGTCGACGGCGAGAAGATGTCCAAGAGCCTCGGCAACTTCCGCACCATCCGCGAGGTGCTGGGGCAAGCGCCGGCGGAAGCGCTGCGCCTGCTGCTGCTCGGCACGCATTACCGCTCGGTGCTGAACTTCACCCACGCCGGCCTGCTGGAAGCGCGCCGCACCCTCGACCGCTTCTACCGCGGGGTCCAGGGCTCGGGCGCCGACACCGCCGGACCGGTGCCGGCGGAGTTCCTGGGCGTGCTCTGCCAGGACCTGAACACCCCGGGTGCCATCGCCCTGCTGCACCGCATGGCGGACGCGGCGCTGGCCGGACAGCGCCGGGCAGGGGAGGAGCTGCTCGCGTCGGCGCAACTGCTCGGCCTGCTGCAGGCGGATCCCGCGCAGTGGTTCCGCGCCGGCGCCGATGCCGATGCGGTGGAGCGGGCGATCGCGGAACGGCTGGCGGCACGCAAGGCGCGCGACTTCGCCCGCGCCGATGCCATACGCGCCCGCCTGGTGGAGGACGGCATCGTGCTGGAAGACGGTCCCGCCGGCACCACCTGGCGGCGCGCGTGAGGTTCCCGGCATGACTGGCCGTGACGGCGGCGCGGCGCTGGAACCGATCGGCAACAGCCCGGTGGTGGTGCTGGTGCGGCCGCAGCTGGCGGAGAACGTCGGCAGCGTCGCCCGCGCCATGGCCAATGGCGGCTTGTTCCACCTGCGCCTGGTCGAGCCCCGCGACGGCTGGCCGCAGGAACGGGCCTGGCGCGCGGCCTCCGGCGCCGACCGTATCCTGGACGCGGCCACCGTGCACCCGGACGTGGACGATGCCGTGTCCGACCTGCACCGGGTGTTCGCCACCTGTCCGCGCCCGCGCCACGTGGTCAAGCCCGTGCTGACCGCGCGCGGCGGGGCGGCCGAGATGCGGGAGATCACAGCACGAAGCCTGCGCGTCGGCATCCTGTTCGGCCCGGAGCGCGCCGGGCTCGACAGCGACGACATGGCGCGCGCCGACGCGCTGATCCGCTATCCGCTCAACCCCGGCTTCTCCTCGCTCAACCTGGCGCAGGCGGTGATGATCATGGCGTACGAGTGGTGGGTGGCCGCCGACGACACCCCACCGCGCACCCTGATGACCAACGAGACCCGCGTCGCCAGCAAGAACGATCTGGGCAACTTCATGGGCCACCTCGTGCGCGAGCTCGACGCCTGCGGCTTCCTGCGCAACCTGCCCAAGCG
>CAXSHC010000159.1:0-7145 GCA_964236745.1 uncultured Acetobacteraceae bacterium | reverse complement strand
CCTCCAGTATGCCCTCACGGCCGCGCAGGCCGGGCAGCGCGGGCTGTCGCTCGCCAGCCTGCAGTACAAGCTGGGCGGCGTGTCCTACCTCAGCGTGCTGACGGCGGAGCAGACCTACCAGACCGCGGTGCTCACGCTGATCCGGGCGCAGGCGGCGCGATATGCCGACACCGTGCTGCTGTTCCAGGCGCTGGGCGGCGGCTGGTGGCACCGCCGCGACCTGCCGCCACCGCCGCCCGGGCTGCTGAGCTCGCCCTTGCCATGAACCCGCCCGCCGACATGTCCCGCCATCCCGAGCCGCGACGGAACGCCACCATGACGCGGATGCGTGTTTATATGCTGCTGCTTCTCGTGTTGGCGGCGGCGGCCTACCCGGCCTGGATCATCGCCCACCGTGTTGACGCGCCGGCCGCGACCGCGCAGGCGGCGGAGCCCGCGCAAACGGTGTCCGACATCTTGGTGCGTCCGCAGGCCTGGCAGGACCGGCTCAAGGCGTTCGGGCAAACGCGGGCGGTGCAGGGGGCGGCGCTGTCGGCGCCGGTTGCCGGCATTGTCGACGAGATCGACTTCCAGTCGGGGCAGGACGTGAAGGCCGGCACCGTGCTGCTGCGCCTGCGCCTGTACGACGACCCGGCCAAGCTGCAGCAGCTGCAGGCGGAAGTGGCCTTGTACAACACCAACCTTGCCCGCGACCAGAAGCAGTTCGCGGCGCAGGCGGTGAGCCACGCCACGCTGGACCTCGACACCGCCAACCTGCGCAGCTTCCAGGCGCAGGTCCAGGCGCAGGCCCAGGCGATGGACGAGAAGATCGTGCGCGCGCCCTTCAGCGGCCGCCTCGGCATACGCGAGGTCGATCTCGGGCAATACCTGCCGCCCGGCACCGCGGTGACCACGCTGCAGGCGCTGGACCCGATCTTTGTCGACTTCTCGGTGCCGCAGCAGCAGGTGGGCGACATCCATCCCGGCGGTGCTGTGGACGTCGGCGTCGACACCTATCCGGGCCGGGTGTTCCACGCCACCGTGCAGGCGCTGGACAGCCGCATCGACGCGCAAAGCCGCATGGTCTCGGTGCGCGCCAGCCTGGACAACCGCGACCACGCGCTGCTGCCCGGCATGTTCGCGGTGGCGCATCTCGACCTCGGGCCCGCGCGCACCGTGCTGGCGGTGCCGCAGACGGCGATCAGCTTCAACCCGTATGGCGACTTCGTCTACGTGCTGACGCCGCAGCCCGGACACGCGCCGGGCAAGCCGCCGGTGTTTCTCGCCACCTCGCGGGTGGTGACGCTGGGGGAAACGCAGGGCGACCGCGTGGTGGTGACGGCCGGGCTGCACGATGGCGACACGGTGGTCACCGCGGGCCAGATCAAGCTGCGCAACGGCGCCACGGTGGTGATCGACAACCGCGTCCAGCCGCCGAACGCCTTGTCGCCGAACCCGCCCGAGGAGTGAGCGGAAAGAATGAGGAGCAGCGTCCGATGCGCCTGACCGACCTGTTCATCCACCGCATCGTGCTGTCCTGCGTGGTGTCCATCCTGGTGCTGGTGTTCGGGCTGCGCGCCGAGCAGTCCATGCCGATCGAGAAGTTCCCGCACACCGTCACCGGCACCGTCGAGATCCAGACCAGCTACTACGGCGCCGATCCGGCCACCGTCGCCGGCTTCGTCACCACGCCGCTGGAGGGCAAGATCAGCCAGGCGCAGGGCATCGACTACATGACCTCGACCTCGTCGATCGGCTTGTCCGACATCGTGGTCAAGCTCAAGCTGAATTACGACCCGGCGCGCGCCCTGGCGGAGATCCAGTCCTACATCACCGCCGCGACCTCGCAGCTTCCGCCGGGCGTGCAGGCCTCCGCCATCACCCTGTACTCGGCCGGCGGCAGCATCATGTCGATCTCGGTCGACAGCGACGTGCTGCCGGCGTCCAAGGTCAGCGACTACGTGCAGCGGGTGGTGGCGCCGAGGCTGCAGGCAATCGCCGGCGTGCAGACGGTCGAGGTCAACGGCGCTCCCAACGTGGTCATGCGCGTTTGGCTCGATCCGGAACGTTTGGCGGCCTACGGCCTTACCCCCGGCGACGTGTACGCTGCGCTGGCCAACAACAACTTCGTCACCGGCGTCGGCAACACCCTGGGCGGCGCCGTCAGCGTGAACCTCGACATCACGTCGAGCCTGCACGACGCGGCGCAGTTCCGCGACCTGATCATCCGCCAGAACAACCTGCACATCATCCGGCTGGGCGACGTCGCCCGTGTCGAGTTCGGCAGCGATCCCGACAACTTCCAGGCGATCGCCAATGGCCGCAACGGCGTCTACATCAGCATCAAGCCGACCCCGTCGGCGAACGCGCTGGCGGTGTCGCACGATCTCGGGATGCAGGTTGCGGCGCTCAGCCGGCAGATGCCGCCCGCCATCCGCATCACGATCCTGACCGACAACGGTGAGTATATACGCGGATCCATCCACGAGGTGGTGATCACCCTCGCAGAATCCCTGGCGATCGTGGCGCTGGTGGTGTTCGCGTTCCTCGGCTCGCCGCGCTCGGTGCTGGTGCCGCTGGTGACGATCCCGCTGTCCCTGGTCGGCACCTTCGCGATGATGGCGGCGATGGGGTTCTCCATCAACCTGCTCACCCTGCTGGCGCTGGTGCTGGCGATCGGGCTGGTGGTGGACGACGCCATCATCGTGGTGGAGAACGTCAACCGTTACCTGGCGCGCGGCCTGACGCCGGTGGCCGCCGCCGTGGCGGCGGCGCGCGAGCTGGTGCAGCCGATCCTGGCGATGACCGTGGTGCTGATCGTGGCCTATGTGCCCCTCGGCCTGCAGGGCGGCCTGACCGGCGCGCTGTTCATCGAGTTCGCCTTTACCCTGGCCGGCGCGGTCACGGTGTCCGCGCTGCTGGCGCTGACCTTGTCGCCGATGATGAGCTCGCGCCTGCTGCGCGCGCGCAGCGCGCCGGGGGTGCGGATGCCGATGGCCGAGCGGATGGAACGGGGAAGCGAGCACGCGCTCGACGCGGTGCAGCGCGGCTACAGCGCCATGCTGCGCGCGAGCCTGCGGGTCCAGCCGCTGCTGCTGCTGATCGGGCTGCTCGTGCTCGGCAGCACCTGGTACCTGTTCGGCCACGCCAAGCACGAGCTGTCGCCGGACGAGGATACCGGGCAGCTGTCGGTGAACGGCAGCAGCGCCCCCAACACGACGCTAGACGCGCTCGCGCTCTACAACCCGAGCATCGTCGCCATCTACAGGTCCATCCCGGAGATGAAGAACTACTTCATCTTCAGCCAGGCGCCGTCGGTTCAGGGCGGGCTGTCGCTCAAGGACTGGAGCCAGCGCACGCGCAGCGCGTCGCAGATCATCGACGAGGTGCAGGGAAAGCTCGCCCGGATCCCGGGAATGGAGATGGCGATCTATTCCGATCCCTACCTGCCCGGCTCCTGGGGCCTGCCGATCCAGTTCGTGCTGCAGAGCACCGGCGACTTCTCGCAGCTGAACCAGGTGTCGGACGCCTTTCTGGCCCGCGTGCGCTCGAGCGGCCTGTTCAGCTACGCCGACAAGGACCTCAAGATCGACCAGCCGCAATCCACCATTGTCGTCGACCGCGCCAAGCTGGCCACGATCGGCCTGACCATGAACGACCTCGGCACCTCGCTGAACGCCATGCTGGGCGGCGGCTACACCGGCTTCTTCTCCACCGACCAGCGCTCCTACAAGGTCGAGCCGCTGGCAATGCGCCGGTTCCGCCTCAACCCGGACCAGATCCTCGATTATCCCGTGAAGTCGGTGAACGGCGTATCGGTGCCGTTGCGCTCGGTGGCGCGGATCGCCGACAGCGTGGTGCCGGAGTCGATCGCCCACTTCCAGCAGCTGAACGCCACCACGATCCGGGCGGTGCCGGCTCCCGGGGTCACCCAGGGACAGGCCTACGACTTCCTCCAGCACTTGGCGGCGCAGATGGCGCCCGCCGGCTTCGCCACCGACACCACCGGGCCGCTGCGCCAGTTCGTGCAGGAAACCGGGGGTTTCGCCGCCACCTTCGCGCTGGCGGTGGTGATCACCTATCTGGCGCTGGCGGCGCTGTTCGAAAGCTTCCGCGACCCGCTGATCATCCTGGTCTCGGTGCCGATGTCGATCGCGGGCGCCCTGCTGTTCGTGTGGACGGGCGTGGGCGGGGCCAGCATCAACCTGTTCACCGAGGTCGGCCTGGTCACGCTGATGGGGCTGATCTCCAAGCACGGCATCCTGATCGTGGAGGTGGCCAAGGAAAGCCAGGCCATGGGCCTGTCCAAGCGCGAAGCGATCGAGCGTGCCTGCGCGTTGCGCCTGCGGCCGATCCTGATGACCACGGCGGCCATGGTGCTGGGGGTGATGCCGCTGGTGTTCGCGACCGGGGCAGGGGCGGCGTCGCGCTTCGTGATGGGGCTGGTGATCGCGTCCGGGCTTTCGATCGGCACCCTGTTCACCTTGTTCGTGCTGCCCGCCGTCTACATGCTGCTGGCGTCCGACCGCATGGCGGCGGCGCAGCGGCACGTGGCCGCCACCGCCTGAGCGCCTTCACGAGCCGATCCGCATTTCCGTCCGTTCCGTGGCATGAACGGGGGCGTGGATGGGAGCGTGAGCGGGGGCCGGCAGCTTCAGCAGCGCTTCGACCCGGCTGGTGAGCCGGTCCATCGTGAACGGCTTGGTCAGCACCTGCATGCCGTGCGGCAGGCCACCCTCGCCCAGCACCGTGCTTTCGGCGTAGCCGGTGATGAACAGCACGTTGAGGCCGGGCCGGAGCAGCCGCGCCGCGTCGGCGAGCTGGCGCCCGTTCATGCCGTTCGGCAGCCCGACGTCGCTCACCAGCAGGTCGATCCGGGCGTTCGACTGAAGCAGCGCCAGCCCTCCCGCCGCGTCCTCCGCTTCCAGCGTCCGGTAGCCGAACTCTTCCAGCACCTCGACCGCGATGCTCCTGATCGCCTGCTCGTCGTCCACCACCAACACGGTCTCGCCGCGCGCCGCGGTTCCCGGGTCGGCGACCGGGGCCGGCACCGCGTCCGCCGGAAGGGCGTGGTGGCGCGGCAGGTACAGGCTGATCGCAGTTCCTTCGCCCGGAACCGACACGATCTGCACGTGGCCGCCGGACTGCCGCACGAAGCCATAGGTCATGGACAGGCCGAGCCCGGTGCCCTGGCCGATCGGCTTGGTGGTGAAGAACGGGTCGAAGGCGCGCGCCATGATGTCCGGCGTCATCCCCGCGCCGTTGTCGGTCACGCGCAGGCGGACATAGCTTCCGGGCGGCAGGTCGCCGAACGGATCCACCAGCGCGGACGACTCCGCCGACGGCGAGGTGATGGTCTCGACGACGACGTTGCCGACCGCGATCGCCAGCCGCCCGCCGGAGGGCATGGCGTCGCGGGCGTTGATGCACAGGTTGAGCAGCGCGTTCTCCAGTTGGTTGGCGTCGACCAGGGTGGCCCACAGGCCGACTTCGACCATGGTCTCGATCCCGATCTCCGGGCCCATGGTGCGTCGGATCAGCTCCTCCATGCCGGCGACGACGCGGTCGACCTCGGTGGAGCGCGGATCAAGCGTCTGCCTGCGGGAAAAGGCGAGCAGGCGGTGCGTCAGCGAGGCGGCACGGTCGGCTGCCGTCTGCGCGATGTCGAGAAAGCGGTCGAGCTCGCCGATCCTGTTCTGCGCGATACGCGTCCGCAGCAGCTCCAGGCTGCCGGTGATGCCGGTCAGCAGGTTGTTGAAGTCGTGCGCGAGCCCGCCTGTGAGCTGGCCCACCGCCTCCATCTTCTGGCTCTGCCGCAGCTGCTCCTCGCGCTTCTCCACGTCGGTCACGTCGCGCAGGCTGGCCGCGATCAGCCGGTCCCCGTCCGGACCGGCCGGCACCGGCGCCAGGATCACGTCGAGCAGCCTGGACTGGCCCGCGATCTCGCGCCTGGCGGTGACGCGATGGGGGCGGCCCGATCGCAGGCAATGGGCGATCTGCGCCGGCATCCCGGCCACGGGGTCGACCAGAAACAGCGTGTCCAGCGTGATGTCGGCGAGGTTTCGCGTGCCGAGGTGGTACATCGTGCGGAGCGACGGGCTGATCGACTCGACCACGAACCGGTCGTCCGGCGTGACCCGGAGCAGCAGCAGGCCTTCCGGGGCGTTGTCGAAATAGGCGCGCAGCCGCGCCTCGCTCAGCGCCAGGCTGGCCGTGCGCTCGCGCACGCGCTGCTCGAGCTCCTCGGTGAGTCGGACCTGGGCCGCGACCGCGGCGCTGCGACCGCTTTCCAGCTCGTCCAGCACGCTGCCGTCGAGCAGGATGCGCACCGCCAGGGACACCACGGTGCTGGCCACCACGATCGCCATCGCGAGCCCGGTGGTAAGCAGCCCCTCGCGCACCCCGCGCAGCGCCAGCAGCCCGATCCCGAACGGCACCAGGACCACCAGGAGCAGCTGGACGCGCGAGTTTCGGGCACCCGGCTGGCCGGACGTGATCACCGCCGTCAAACCCTGTTCCGGCTCGTTGGCGAGGCAGCCCAGGAACAACAGGAACAGGCCCAGCGCCGTTTGCAGCGACATGGTGCGGTACGCCATCAGCGACCGCAGCTCGTGGACGTCATAGGCATGGCCGAGCAGGGGCAGGCCCGCGATCAACAGCCCGGCCAGGGCGCAGCCGTCGCCCATGCGCTGGTTGCGGCTCCCCTTAAGGTCCGACAACAGCATCGAGCTGCCGAGCAGGGCGAAGCAGAAGACGCTTGTGGGCGCGATCCGACCGGCGTGCCTGTGTCCGACGGTCGCGTGATTGGGCAGGAACGACCCGAACAGGTCGTATCCCGCCAGCGCGTGACCGACCACGAACAACAGGCTCGCCGCCAGAAGCAGGACGACGCAGGCCCGCGATGCCAGGCGCAGGACCGGAAGAACGGGACCGGCGCGCAGGCCGAGGGCGAGACCGCCCAGGATGATCCCGGCTGCGGAGCGCGGGGACATCCCGGCCGGGTCGGGCCGGATGGCCGGCAGGCCCGGGTGACCGGATATCCAGCCCAGCGTGACCGACATCCCGAGCAGGATGGAAAGGACACTGGCCGAACGTGTGAACAGGCGAAGCGCGAACAGCATGAGCGGTTGGGACGATCCAGCAAAACGAAGTTGCACTGAAAACAT
>CAXSHC010000158.1:0-7157 GCA_964236745.1 uncultured Acetobacteraceae bacterium | reverse complement strand
CTTCGCACGCCCAGCACGAACTCGTTCGAGATCCGCCGGTTGGCGCCTCGGGATCGGCGATGCCGCCGCCGGGCATGAAGACGTACTGCGCGTCCGGCTGCACCGTCAGCCATCCCACCGGAACGTACTGGTAGGTCAGCTCCAGGTAGCTTTCGGAGGAACGAAGCGGCGAGTAGACGCCGGGGTCGAGGCGGGCTGCGTCCCGGTCGGCGTCCAGGGCGTGGCGGCCGACCTTGGTGAAGCCGCCAGCGAAGCCCAGCGTGTCTTTGTCGCGGCCCGGCAGCGGGGCCTTCATCACTAGGCCGAGGTTGGACGCGAAATCGACAAGGTTGCGGTCCCCCGGCGCGCCCATCAGGCGCGTGAACAGGTTGAGCCTGCGCGCGCCGCCCCCGCCCTGCCGCCAGACCATCTGGTCGACCACGCCATAGACGGCATAGTCGTGCCGGCGCATGCGGTTGCGGTTGTCGCTGCCCGGATCGGCCAGCAGGCCGCCCTTGTCGTCGAAGCGTTGATCCGGGAACGAGCCGCTGTCGAACCAGGCGCCGATCTTGTAGGCGCCGGCCAGGCCACCGTCACTGCCGCCGGCACTGCTGCTCGAGTTCACCACCGGGCCGCTGCTTTGGCCGCCGACCACCATGTCGCCGTCCGAAGGCTGGTTCAGGCCGAAATCCAGCTCGGCGATGACCAGCGCACCGGTGCCGAGGTTGAACAGCGCGCCGGTCTTGTCGGCGTTGGTCTGCGGGTCGTCGTTGAACGGGCCGCCGGCCGGGTTGTCGTCGTAAACGCCGCCGAGCAGGGTGAGCGGCCCTTCGTTGTCGCGCAGCCGCACGCCCAGCGAGGCCAGCGGATAGGCCGGGCCGCCGGCATACATGTCGTAGGACGGCAGGGCCGGCCAGCCGAACATGGTGTTGGCGAACACGCCGGCGCTGCCGCTGCCGATGTATTCCTGGTCCAGGCTCTGCTGGCCGATCCTGAGGTCGGTGGCGCCGTCCCGGAACTGCTGGTCGTACCACAGCTCCCACAGCCGGGTGGCGCGGTTGGCCTCGATGCCGCTGATGGTGTTGATGTTGTCGAGGTTGTCCCCGCTCAGGCTGCGGCCGTGTATCTGGAACGCGCTGACGTTGAGCGTGCCGCCCTGCAGGCCCACGGCGCGGCCAAGGTCGACGCCCACGCTCATCTCGGTGAGGCCATCATAGTCCGCCCCCTGGTGCAGGCCGCCGGACGGGTTGGCGAACACCTCGCTGATCTCGTCCAGGCCGAACGACACCCCGTACTGGCCAAGCCACGGCCGCAAGCTCCAGATCGGTCCCAACAGGTTGCTGGCGGACGCCTGCGCCAGGGCCGCCTCGGGCAGGCCGATCCCGATCGACCCCGCGACCGCCAGCGTTCTCAGGCCTGCGGCAATCCTCAAGCAATACCCCCGGAACGGATCACCTTGCGTTAATGCAACTCATTCTCAATCAAGCTCTAGAACCGGCGGATGCGGGTGTCAACCGGGATGGGTGGAGCCGGCTGCTTGTGGACCCTGCCCTGCCGCTCCTACACCGGGAGATTACTCGGCCGATCGCCTGGAGGGTTTCGTGTGGAAAGCTGGGCCGATCGCCATGCCGAGCTGGCGCGGCTCGCCGAGCGCCAGCTGTTCTTCGTCGACGGCCAGCCGCGCTCCGGCACCACCTGGCTGCAGCAGCTGCTGGACAGCCATCCCGAGGTGTCGTGCCGCGGCGAAGGACAGTTCCGCGACCACCTGGCGGTGCCGCTCGACCGGGCGATGCGTCAGCGGCATGCAGAGCTGCACCGGCGCAACACCAGCATCTTCGGGCATACTGGCGGCTATCCGCTGCCGGACCCTGGCGACACCCAGTTCCTGCTCGGCACCGCGATCCTGCAGGCGTTCCGTCAGCAGGTAGCGGCACATCCCGACGCCCGGGCGGTCGGCGAGAAGACGCCCGGCAACCTGTTCTTTTTTCCGCAGCTACGCGCGCTGTTCCCCCAGGCTAGGCTGATCGGCATCGTTCGCGACCCGCGCGACGTGATCAGCTCGAACTGGCACCGCTTCCAGCACCGGCCCGGCGCCACGGAGGCGGACAGGACCGCTTTTGTCAGGCAGGTGCTGCCGGTGGCGGTGCAGTGGATGCGCGCCATGCTCGACGCGAAGGAGCGCTTCCCGGAGCATTTCCGCCTGGTCAGCTACGAGGCGCTGCACCGGGCGCCGGAACCGGCGCTGGCGGAACTGTTCCGGTTCCTGGGGGTGTCGGACCACGCCGGGGTCGTCGCCGACTGCATAGCCCGCAACGCGTTCGCGGTGCTGGCCGGGCGCCCGGCGGGCGTGACGCAGAACGGCGCGTTCCTGCGCCACGGCCTGCCCGGCGACTGGCCAAGCACCCTGACGCCGGAGATGAACGACATGGTGCTGCGCGCGCTGGGCTGGAGCTTCCCAGAGTTCGGCTGGCAGCCGTGAAAGATCCTGCCGATCAGGACTGGCTGAAGGCTTGGTGCTCCAAATCCCCTCACTCGGCCGCCTCGGCGTAGCTGTCGATCGGCGGGCACGAGCACACGAGGTTGCGGTCGCCGTAGCTGTTGTCGAGGCGGCCCACGGGCGGGAAGTACTTGTCGCTGTGCACGCCGCCCGGGAAGCAGCCGACGGCGCGCTCGTAGGGGCGGTTCCAGTCGGACGCCAGCAGATCGCGCGCGGTGTGCGGGGCGTGGCGCAGGGCGGAGTCGGCCACCGCCACGCGCCCGTCCTCGATCGCCCGGATCTCCTCGCGTATCGACAGCATGGCGTCGCAGAACCGGTCCAGCTCGGCGCGGGACTCGGACTCCGTCGGCTCGATCATGAAGGTGCCGGCGACGGGGAAGCTCACCGTCGGCGCGTGGAAGCCGTGGTCGATCAGCCGCTTGGCGATGTCGTCCACGGTGATGCCGGAGCGGTCCTTGAACGGGCGCAGGTCGATGATGCACTCGTGCGCCACCCGCCCCTGCGCGCCGCGATACAGCACCGGGTAGGCGCCCTGGAGGCGTCGCACGATGTAGTTCGAGTTCAGGATCGCCACCTCCGTCGCCCGGCGCAGGCCGTCCGCTCCCATCAGCAGCATGTAGGCCCAGGAGATCGGCAGGATCGAGGCCGAGCCGAAGGGGGCGGCGGACACGGCGTTCGCGCCGCCGGCCTCCGGGTGGCCCGGCAGGAACGGTGCGAGGTGGGCGCGCACGCCGATTGGCCCCATGCCGGGACCGCCGCCGCCGTGCGGGATGCAGAAGGTCTTGTGCAGGTTGAAGTGGCTGACGTCGGCGCCGTAGCGGCCGGGACGGGACAGGCCCACCTGGGCGTTGAGGTTGGCGCCGTCGAGGTACACCTGGCCCCCCGCCTCGTGCGCCAGGTCGCAGATGGCGCGCACCTGTTCCTCGAACACGCCGTGCGTGGAGGGATAGGTGAAGATGATCGCCGCCAGCCGGTCGCGGTGGACGGCGATCCTGGCCCGGAGGTCGTCCACGTCGACGTTGCCCTCCCGGTCGCAGCCCACCACCACCACGCGCATGCCGACCATCTGCGCCGAGGCCGGGTTGGTGCCGTGCGCGGAGGCGGGGATCAGGCAGATGTCGCGCTCGGCGTCACCGCGCGCGCGGTGAAAGCCGCGTATCGCCAGCAGGCCGGCATACTCGCCCTGCGCACCGGAATTGGGCTGCAGCGACACCGCGTCATAGCCGCTGATCGCGCACAGCTTTGCTTCGAGGTCGGCGAACAGCTCGGCGTAGCCCAGCGCCTGGTCCGCCGGCGCGAACGGGTGGATGTCGCAGAAGCCGGGCCAGGTGATCGGCACCATCTCCACCGTGGCGTTCAGCTTCATGGTGCAGGAGCCGAGCGGGATCATGGTGCGGTCCAGCGCCAGGTCGCGGTCGGACAGCCGGCGCAGGTAGCGCAGCATGTCGGTTTCCGAACGGTGGTCGTGGAACACCGGGTGCGTCATGAACGGGAGGTCGCGGCACAGGGCGGCGGGGATCGACTCCGCGCGCACGAGATCCGCTTCCGCCACCGCGTCGCCACCGAACGCCGCCCACACCGCGCGCACGGTGTCGGGGCCGGTGGTCTCGTCGACGCTGATGCCGATGCGGTCGTCGTCGACGCGGCGCAGGTTGATGCCGCGCTGCACCGCCCCGGCCAGGATCGCGTCGGTGCACGCGCCGGTGCGCACGGTGATGGTGTCGAAGAACGCCTCGTTCTCTACCGGATGGCCGCAGGCGGCGAGGCCGGCGGCGAGCGCCTGCGCCGTGCGGTTCACCCGCCGCGCGATCGCCTCGAGCCCGTCCGGGCCGTGGTACACCGCGTACATGGAGGCAATCACCGCCAGCAGCACCTGGGCGGTGCAGATGTTGGAGGTCGCCTTTTCACGCCGGATGTGCTGCTCGCGGGTTTGCAGCGCCAGGCGATAGGCGGGCCTGCCGGCGTCGTCGATCGACACCCCCACCAGCCGGCCCGGCATGGAACGCTTGAAAGCGTCACGCACCGCCATGTAGGCCGCGTGCGGGCCGCCATAGCCCATCGGCACGCCGAACCGCTGCATGGAGCCCACCGCGATGTCGGCGCCGAGCGCTCCCGGCGGGGTCAGCAGGGTCAGCGCCAGCGGGTCGGCGGCCATCGCCACCAGGGCGCCGGCGGCGTGCAGGCGCGCGATCAGGGCGCGCGGGTCGCGCACGCGGCCGAACGTGTCGGGATACTGCAGCAGGGCGCCGAACACCGTGGTCGGGTCGAGCTCGTGGTCCGGATCGGCCACCACCAGCGCGATGCCGAGCGGCTCGGCGCGGGTGCGCAGCACCGCGACCAGCTGCGGATGGCAGCCGGAATCCACCAGGAACGCTTGCGCCCTGGACTTCGACATGCGCCGGCACAGCGTCATCGCTTCCGCGGCCGCCGTCGCCTCGTCGAGCAGCGACGCGTTGGCGACGTCGAGGCCGGTAAGGTCGCAGACCAGGGTCTGGAACGTCAGCAGCGCCTCGAGCCGGCCTTGCGCGATCTCCGGCTGGTACGGGGTGTAGGCGGTGTACCAAGCCGGGTTTTCCAGGATGTTGCGCTGAATCACGCCGGGCAGCACGGTGCCGTGGTAGCCCTGGCCGATCAGCGTGGTCAGCACGCGGTTGCGGTCGGCCACCGCGCGCAGCCGTGCCAGCACCTCCGGCTCGGTCATGCCCGCCCCGAGCCCGGCGGCCTGCCATTCCGCCCCATCCAGCCGTATGGATTCCGGCACCGTCTGCCGTGTCAGCGCGTCGAGGTCGGGCGCGTCGATCGCGGCCAGCATGGAAGCGACCTCTGCGTCGTCCGGGCCGATGTGGCGCCGGGCGAACGAGTCGGCGGGCGCCTGCGTGTCGGTCCAGAGTCCGGGTTGGGTCATCGGGGCACTCAACGCTTGTAGGTGGGAATGATGAAGGGCAGCGGGCTCACCGTCACCGGAACCATGCGGCCACGCAGCTCCGCCACCAGCGCGGTGCCGGGCGGCGCCGAGTCACGGGCCACGTAGCCCATTGCCACCGGGGCCTGCAGCGTGGGGCCGAACGCGCCGGAGCTCACGTGCCCGATCGGGGCGTCGGTGTCGTCGGCCCGGAACAAGGGTGCTCCGGCACGCAGCGGTGCGCGGCCTTCCGGCCGCAGCCCGACGCGACGGCGGCTGGCCCCGTGCACCACCTGGTCCAGCACGATGCCGGCGCCGGGAAAGCCGCCGGCGCGCTCGCCGCCGGAGCGGCGGGTCTTCTGGATCGCCCATTCCAGCGACGCCTCGACCGGGGTGGTGGTGGTGTCCAGGTCCGATCCGTAGAGGCAGAGCCCGGCTTCCAGGCGCAAACTGTCGCGGGCGCCGAGGCCGATCGGCTGCACGTTCGGCTGGGCGAGAAGCAGGCGCACGACCTCCTCCGCCCGTTCTGCCGGCATGCCGATCTCATAGCCGTCCTCGCCGGTGTAGCCTGAGCGCGACACGGTGCAGTCCACGTCGCCGAGGCGCAGGGTGCGGAAGTCCATGAACCGCATCGCCGGCGCGTCCGCCGACAGCGCCGACAGCGCCGCCGCCGCACCCGGCCCCTGCAGCGCCACCAGCGCCTGGCCGGGCAGGAACTCGACCTCGCACGCCTCGCCCAGATGGCTCTGCAGATGGGCGAGGTCGGCCAGCTTGCAGCCGGCATTCACCACCAGGAGCAGGGAGACGCCCTCGTTGGCGACGATCAAGTCGTCCAGGATGCCGCCGTTCTCGTTGGTGAGCAGGGCGTAGCGCTGCCGGCCGGCGGCGAGGCTCGCGATGTCGGTCGGCACCAGCCGCTCCAGCGCCAGGGCCGCATCCGCCACCAGCCCGGAGCGCGGCCGCAGGCGGATCTGCCCCATGTGTGACACGTCGAACAGCCCGCACGCGGCCCGCACGTGCAGGTGCTCGGCCATGATCCCGGCGGGATACTGCAGCGGCATCTCGTAGCCGGCGAACGGCACCATGCGCCCGCCGAGCTCGCAGTGCAGGGCATGCAGCGGCGTGCGCGCCGCCGGCTCCGGCGTGACCGCGACCTGCTCCGACACGTCTAGGCCGCCCTGGCGATGGCGGCGGGATACAGCGGATAACGCGCGCACAGCGAGCGCACGGCGACGCGCGCCGCCTGCTCGGCCAGGGCGTTGTCGTCGCCATGGCGCGCCAAACCGTCCAGCACGTCGGCGACCAGGGTCGCCACCTGCCGGAACTCCGCCTCGGCGAAGCCGCGCGTGGTGGCGGCGGGCGAGCCCAGGCGGATGCCGCTGGTCTGCGCCGGGGGGAGCGGATCGTACGGGATGCCGTTCTTGTTGCAGGTGAGGCCGGCGCGTTCCAGGGCCGCTTCCGCCGCCTTGCCGGTCAGCCCGCTGCGACGCAGGTCGACCAGAACCAGGTGGGTATCGGTGCCGCCGGTGACGAGGTCGTAGCCGCGTGCCAGCAGCCCGTCGCCCATCGCCCGGGCGTTCGCCACCACCTGCGCCGCGTACTGCTTGAAGTCCGGCCGCAGCGCCTCGGCGAACGCCACCGCCTTGGCGGCGATCACGTGCATCAGCGGTCCGCCCTGCATGCCGGGGAACACCGCGCTGTTGAACTTCTTGGCCAAAGCCTCGTCGTTGCACAGGATCATGCCGCCGCGCGGGCCGCGCAGGGTCTTGTGGGTGGTGG
>CAXSHC010000157.1:6949-7167 GCA_964236745.1 uncultured Acetobacteraceae bacterium | reverse complement strand
CGCCAGGCGGTGACGGCGGCCGGCACCGGCTGCATGGCGGCCCTGGAAGCGGAACGTTACCTGACCGAGCAGGTGGTTCCGGTCCGGGCCGAAGCCGCCTGAGGAGCAGGGGCATGCGCCCGCCAACCCCGAACCGACGAAACGGCGCGCAATGAGCATGATCCGATGAGCATGGCCGGATGAGCATGGACTGGGACAAGCTCCGGATCTTCCACGCG
>CAXSHC010000157.1:0-6939 GCA_964236745.1 uncultured Acetobacteraceae bacterium | reverse complement strand
CCAGTCTGCGGTGAGCCGGCAGATCTCGGCGCTGGAGGAAGCACTGCAGGTGCCGCTGTTCCACCGGCACGCGCGCGGCCTGATCCTGACCGAGCAGGGCGAGCAGATGAACCGCACGGTGCGGGACGTGTTCGCCAAGCTCGCCATGACCGAGGCGCTGCTCAGCGAAAGCAAGGAAAAGGCGGCCGGCCGGCTCAAGGTGACCACCACCACCGGCTTCGGCACCGCCTGGCTCACGCCCCGCCTGCCGCGCTTTCTCCTGGCGCACCCGGACATCTCCATCACGCTGATCCTGGAGGACAGCGACCTCGACCTCGGCATGCGCGAGGCCGACGTGGCGATACGCATGCATCCGCCGCGCCAGCCCGACTTGGTGCAACGGCACCTGGCCGACATCCAGATGCCGGCCTGCGCGTCGCCGGACTACCTCCAGCGCAACGGCGTGCCCGCCACGGCGGAAGACCTCGACCGGCACAAGATCCTGCTGTTCGGCTCCTACCGGCCGCCGGTCCCGGACGTGAACTGGCTGGCCGGGTACGGACGGCCAAACGGGCAGAAGCGCCAGCCGGTGTTCGAGGTGAACAGCCTCACGGCACTCGCCGACGCGATCGAGGCAGGCCTCGGGATCGGCGCGATACCGCACTACATGCTGGCCGACCGGCCGGGGCTGCAACGGGTCCTGCCCGACATCAAGCCGCCAATCATCGAGGCTTACTTCGTATATCCGGAAGAACTGCGTACGTCCAAGCGCGTGGCGGTATTCCGGGACTTCCTTTTGGCCGAGATGCCGTCGCGGCATTGACGGGGAAGGTGTCATGATCCGGATGCGGCCTTCTTTCGTCGTGGCATGCGTCGTCCTGCTGCCGCTGCTGGGATCGTGCTCCGGGGCGCCGCCCGGGGCGAAGGCGGCACCGGGCGTCGACACCGACCTTCAGCCGAACGGGAAGCCGTATGTCGGGCCGGCGACGGTGACGTCGGCGCCTCCGGCGGACAACAACGATGCACGCCTGTATTGCCATCCTGAGGGCGTCGGGAGCGCGTGCAGCCGGCAGTGACGCGGCGATGAGCCAGCGTTCATTCTGAACCGGTTGTTCTTGTTTTCGTGGTCGAACCGGCGGCTCGCGCCGTTTGGCGGCCGCCCCCCACGACCACCCGCCACCGCTGCCGACGACCGGGACCGCGATCAGCGACTCAGCGCCTTGTTTACCGTTGCGTAACGAAGCCGATGCAATAACGAACGGGCACGGTGAGGTGGTCCATGCATCGATTGAACGACACGCTCGGCAATGAGGAAGCCCGTCTTAACGCGCTTCGCGACCTGCGCCTGTTGAACACGCCGCCCAGCGAAAGCTATGACCGGCTGACCCGCCTGGCCAGCCAGCTGCTGGCCGCTCCCGTGTCCACCCTGTCCCTGACCGACCACGACCGGCAATGGTTCAAGTCCAGGGTCGGCGTGGACGTGTCCGAGATCCCGCGCGAGCAGGCGCCTTGCAGCTACGCCATCCAGAACAGTGACGTGTTCGTGGTTCCGGACCTCGCGGCCGATCCCCGCTTCGTCGGCTCGCCGCTGGTGAAGGCCGGCATCCGCTTCTATGCCGGTGCCCCGTTGTTCACCCGTGCCGGGTTCGGCCTGGGCACGATCTGCGTGCTGGACGACAAGCCGCGGCAGATCGACGAGGCCGGACGGCGCGTGCTGCAGGATCTCGCCGGCATGGTGATGAGCCAGGTCGAGCTGCAGAACATGATCGGCCGCGTCGACGCCACCACCGGCCTGCCCAACCAGCACCAGATGTTCGAGGACCTGGAAGACCTCGCGCGACGGGAGCCGGATGGCGAGGCGGCGCTGCTGCTGGTGGAGCTCATGCCTGCGGCCCAGGCGTCGCACGCGCTGCGCGTGCTGGGCAGCGACCACCTAGACGCGATGGTCCAGAACGCGATGTCGCTCGTGCAGCGATGCGCGGGCGGCGGGGGGTGGCTCTACCATGTCGCGACGATGCGCTGCGCGGTGATGCTGAAGGACGCCGCGTCGTGCGACGCAGTGGCGAAGCGCGTCATCGCCGCACTCCGCGAGCCGGTCATGTGCGACGGCGTTCCCGTGCTTCCCCATCCGGCGATCGGGATCCACGCGTTCCGCGCCGGCGGTGCCGCGCCACGCGACGTGTTCCGTCGCGCGCTGAATGCCGTCGACGACGCCCGCGCCAACGGGAATGGGACCGTCGCACGCTACAGCCCGTCCCGGGACCAGCGCAGCGCCCGCAGCTTCAACCTGCTGTCCGAGTTCGGCGGCGCCCTGGCGTCCGCCACCCAGCTGTCCCTGGCCTACCAGCCTCGCATCAGCCTGGCGTCGCGGCGCATGCTCGGCGTGGAAGCGCTGCTGGGACAGGTGTCGCCCGGGGAGTTCATCCCGCTGGTCGAGCAGACGGCGATGGTGCAGCCGATGACGAGCTGGGTCACCGCAGCGGCGATGCGTCAGGCACGGCGCTGGAAGCAGGACGGCCTCGACCTGTGCGTGTCCATCAACGTGTCCGCCCTGGACCTGGACGACCGGGATTTCGCGACCCGGCTGCTTCACGCCGCCGAAGGGCTCGGCGTTGACCTTTCGAGCATGGAGCTCGAGTTCACCGAAAGCGCCGTGGCGCGCGACAACGGCCGCGTGAAGGAGCAGCTGCGGGAGCTGCGCTCGCAGGGAATGGGCATCGCCATCGACGATTTCGGCACCGGCTACAGCAACCTGTCCTATATCCAGGAGCTGCCGGTTTCCGTGCTCAAGATCGACCAGTCCTTCGTGCGCCGGCTGACACGGTCGCCGAAGGACCAGTTGCTGGTGCGCGCGATGATCACGATGGCCCACGACCTCGGCTACCGCGTCGTCGCGGAGGGGATCGAGACGCAGGACACCTTCGACCTGCTCCGGTCCTGGGACTGCGACGAGGGGCAGGGCTACCTCCTGTCGCGTCCCGTCGCACCCTCGGCCATAGGCACGTGGCAGGAGCGATACGTCGCCGCCTGATCCCCCGTCGCGCCGGCAGATTCCCGTCCCTACCCGCCGGAAGCGGGCCCCGCGTCAGGCGACGCTATTGCGGGGAGTGACGAAGCCGGCGGAGATCGGCGGCGAAATGCTTTCCAGGGAACGGCCCTCGCAGTCGACCCCCAACCGAAGAGCGGTGACGCCGGCCGCCACCATCAGCAGCCCAGCGACGCCGTAGCCCACCGCCAGCGGCACCGGGCCGCCGGTGCCGATCAGCCTGCCGAACAACCAGGGAGTTCCGGCGGCGAACACCATGCCAAACGCGTAGAACAAGGAGATCGCGGTGGCACGCACCTCCAGCGGGAACACCTCGCTCGCGGTCAGATAGGCGGCGGAAGCGGCGGCAGAGGCGAAGAAGAAGATCACCGCCCAGCCGACCGTCTGCGTCAGCGCCGTCATCTGCCCGTCCGCGAACAGGGCGGCGACCAGCACCATCAGCACGCCGGACACCGCATAGGTGATGAAGATCATGCGCCGGCGCCCGACCGTGTCGAACAGGGTGCCGAGCAGGAGCGGGCCCAGGAAGTTGCTGGCGGCGATCGGCAGGATGAACAACCCGACCGTGGCCGCGGATACGTGCTCGTAGTGGGTCAGCACCATGCCGTAGGTGAAGAACACAGCGTTGTACAGGCAGGCCTGTGCCACCATCATGACCAGCACCAGCACCGAGCGCATGCGGTACTGGCCGAACATCGCGCCCAGCACCACCTTGTAGCCGAACACGCGGCGCGGATGGATCAGGAGCGACTCGCTCACGGCGAGAAGCGGGCGGCCGGTGCACCGCGCCACCTCGCGCTCGATCCCGTTGATGGTGGCAATACTCTCGTCCTGCCGCCCGTGCGTCACCAGCCAACGCGGGCTTTCCGGCACCCAGCGCCGCAGCAGCAGGATCAGGAGCCCGAGCACGCCGCCGATCCCGAAGCCGAGCCGCCAGCCGATGTCGACGCCGACCATGTGTCCGCTGAGCAGGAACAGGGAAGCGCCTGCCCCGGCACCGGCGCCGATCCAGAACGACCCGTTGACGATCAGGTCGACCCGGCCGCGCAGTCGTGCCGGGATCAGCTCGTCGATCGCGGAGTTGATCGCCGAGTATTCCCCGCCGATGCCGATGCCGGTGAGGAAGCGAAACAGCATGAACGATTGCACATCCCACGAGAACGCCGACAGCAGCACGCCGACGATGTAGATCCCGAGCGTGACGTTGAAGATGCTCTTGCGCCCATAGCGATCGGTCAGCCAGCCGAACAGCAGCGCGCCGATCACGGCACCCACCACATAAACCGATGCCGCCCCGCCGATCTGCTCGGTGGTCATCCGCAGGGTGCGCGGGTCCTGCAGGATCGGCCCGATCGAGCCGACGATGGTGACCTCCAGCCCATCCAGGATCCAGGTGATGCCGAGGGCCGCCACCAGCAGAACGTGGAACCGGCACCAGGGCAGCCGGTCGAGCCTGGCCGGTATGTCGGTGCGTATGGGCGGCAGTGGACCGCCACGACCGGATGTCAGGTCATCGCGTGGATCATCAAGGGCATTCGACATGGGCGCGGCCTCCCAGCCTATCCTTTCGATCGGGACGGCAGGACTTGGCGCCTGTTCTTCCCTGGTCCGGCGCCTCGGCCGGATCCGTCGATCGCGTGCCGGTCCGGTCTCTCCAACCGGGCCGCTGTCCCACCGGACGAGACCGGTCTTGTCATGCGGACGCTGACCGGGTCAAGCACAGCCTGGGCCCGCGCGCCTTGAGGAGGCAGGGCGTCTCCGGCTCCTGCGTGCCTGGATGACCCCGGCTGGCCCGCAACGGGCGGACCGCGCCGGCGCCGGAACCGACGGGTCAGTGCTTCGAGGGCAGCACCGAGGCCAGGACCTCGCGTGCCACATTCCTGAGGATGCTGCCGCGCTCCGGGTCGCGCGGCACCGACATGGCGAACTTCTTCGCTTGGTCCAGGGTGATGTGCGGCGGCAGCGGCGGCACGTTGGGATCGACATAGGCTTCCAGCACCACGGGGCGGTCGGACGCCAGCGCCTCGTCCCAGGCGGCGCCCACCTTGTCCGGATTGTCGACGAAAATGCCCTTCAGGCCCAGCAGCTCAGCATACTTGTGGTACGGCATGTCCGGGATCGACTGGGTGGACATGGTTTTGGGGTCGCCCGACTGGATCCGCTCCTCCCAGGTGACCTGGTTGAGGTCGCGATTGTTCAGCACCAGGCAGATCCAGTTCGGGGTCGCCCATTCCTTCCAGTACTTGGACACGGTGATCAGCACGTTGATGCCGTTCATCTGCATGGCGCCGTCGCCCATGCACGTGATCACGGTGCGGTCGGGAAAGGCGAACTTCGCCGCCACCGCATAAGGGGTGCCGGCGCCGAGCGAGGCCAGCCCGCCGGACAGCGAGCCCATCATGCCGCGCCGGAACTTCAGGTCGCGCGCGTACCAGTTGGCGGCGGATCCGGAATCCGCAGTGACGATCGCGCGCTCGGGCAGGCGCGACGACAGCTCCCAGAACACCCGCTGCGGGTTGAGCGGCTCGGCCGCGTGCATGGCACGGGCCTCGAGCAGCTCCCACCATTTAGCAACGTTCTTCTCGACCCCCTCGCGCCAGGAGCGATCCTGCTTGCGGCGGAGCAACGGGATCAGCGCCTGCAGGGTGAGCCTGGAGTCGCCGTGAAGATGCACGTCCATGGGATAGCGCAGGCCCAGCATTTCCGGGTCGATGTCGATCTGCACCGCCCTCGCCTGCCCTTCCTCCGGCAGGAACTCGGTCCAGGGGAAGCCGGAGCCCACCATCAGCAGGGTGTCGCAACCCAGCATCATGTCCGACGAGGGCTCGGTGCCGAGCAGGCCGATCGAGCCGGTGACGAAGGGCAGGTCGTCCGGCACCACCTGCTTGCCGAGCAACGCCTTGGCGATGCCGCAGCCGAGCAGGTCGGCCACCTCGATCAGCTCCTCGGTCGCCCCCTTGGCGCCGGCGCCGATCAGGATCGACACCTTCTTGCCCTCGTTCAGGATGTCGGCCGCGCGCTGCAGGTCAGCCTCGTATGGTACCACGCGAGGCTTGCTGTAGCCGATGGAGGAATGCTCGTAGCCGTGCAGGTGCGGCGGCTTCTCGACCGCAGCCATGATCTGGATGTTGGCCGGCAACACCACGCAGGTGACGCGCCGTTCGGCGATGGCGATGCGGAAGGCGCGGTCGATCAGGTGGCGCACCTGCACCGGGTCGGACGCCATCTCGCAATAAGCGCCGGCCACGTCCTTGAACAAGGTCTTCAGGTCCAGCTCCTGCTGGTCCGAGCCGCCGATCACCGGGGTGCCGTGCTGGCCGACCAGCGCCACCACCGGCTGGTGGTCGAGCCTGGCGTCGTACAGCCCGTTCAGCAGATGCACGGCACCGGGGCCGGAGGTCGCCATGCACACGCCGACCTCGCCGGTGAACTTGGCGTGAGCGGAGGCCATGAACGCCGCCATCTCCTCGTGGCGTACCTGCACGAACTTCAGGGTGCCAGCTTGGTCGGCGTTGTCCAAGGCGACGTCGAGGCCGGCGACGCCATCCCCGGGATAGCCGAAGACCCGTCGCACGCCCCACTCCTGCATGCGCTCGACGACGAACTCGCTGACGTTCTTGCTCATGGCTGGGCTCCGGGGCGCATGGGTGGCAATCTGTGCCGCCTCGAACAACGCTTGCCTGCTTCGCGCCGTTCCGCCCCGTTCCGCAAGAGTATCCTTCGCCCCCGGGCCGTCAGGCCCGGCTCAGCCGCGCTTGTACACGTCCTCGATGCGCACGATGTCGTCCTCGCCAAGATAGGCGCCCGACTGCACCTCGATCAGGGTGAGCGGGATGCGGCCCGGATTCTCCAGCCGGTGGGTGCAGCCGAGCGGCAGGTAGATGCTCTCGTTCTCGCGCACCATCACCTCGTCG
>CAXSHC010000156.1:0-7178 GCA_964236745.1 uncultured Acetobacteraceae bacterium | reverse complement strand
CGCGGCCCGGGCGCGGCGTCGGGACGGGGATCCGCAGACGCCGCTGCGCCGCCCTGGGAGCCGCTCATCGCCTGCTCCTGCCCGCCAGGAGGATGCGACCGGCCATGGCTCAGCCAGCGCCGCCCGCGTCGGTACGGAGCTGGCGCGCGCGCGCCAGGATCTTGCTGGTGATGTCGGCAGACGTGTTCGGCGCCACCGGGGCATCGACCCACTGCCCGTCCTGCGACACCTGGCGGAAGATCGACACCCGGATCGCATCCGACCGCAGCTGCTTGCCGAGGATGTAGGCGTTGGCCTTGAAGCGCTCGCCGTGGGTCGTCGGCGGGCTGTACCAGTCGGTGATGATGATGCCGCCTTCCGGCTCGGCCGAGGCGAACGGCATGAAGGACAGGGTGTCGATCGCCCCGCGCCACAGGTAGGCGTTCACCCCCACGGCACCCTGGTCGCCGTTGCTGGCGCTCTTGTCCTCGCCAAGCAGGTGGTTCTGCTGCGTCGGCGCCGACAACGGCGTGCTGTCGCCAGCCAGCGCCTGGCTGCGGTCTCCCGAACCGTGCCCGCAACCCGCCAGGCCGGCAACAAGAAGCACGGCCGCCGACGCGGGCAGCCAGCGCGGGCACGTTGCCCGCGGAGATGTCGCGCAAATCGTGGGATCAGGCTGGCGGAGCGTCATGGAGCCTCTGAGCGAGCTAGGCACCGGGGTGCGGCCTGGAGACCGGGCCCGGTGCGAGCGGGTTCTGGCAAGCGGGGAAGCCCTGGGGGAGGGGACGGGCCGCCGGAACAGCCCGCCCGTGTCGAGCGATCCTGTTTATCCTGCCCGCCGGGCGTCGCCAAGCGGCCCGGCGCCGTCAATCGCCCCGGCCTGCATTCCAACCATGCCGTCGGACGCGTCGTCCTTCACCCCGGCAAGGCGCAGCCCTTCCGCATAGCGCTCGCGATCGGCCGCACGGCGCAGTCCGGCCGCTTCCACCAGCTGCGACACGCTCCGGCCCGGCCGGATCGCTTCCAGCTGGCCGCGCACGCGGGCCGCCTCGCCGCCGCGCCGCAGATGGCCGAGGGCGGACAAATAAGGCCCAAGCGGCGGCGCGAAGCCGGGACGGAGCTCGGACAAGGTGAGCCCGATCCGCGCTGCTTTCTCGTCCTGCCCGCCAAGCAGCGGGATCATGATCCCGGGCAGGTCCAGCAGCATCTCGAACGGATGGGTCGGGAACAGCGCCTTGTAGCGGCTGAAGCAGGTGGCGGCCTCGTCCAGCCGGCCCAGCCGCACCAGCGGAAACACCGATGCGGCCCAGGCGGACGGCGATTCCGGCTGCAGCGTCCTGGCGCGCTCGGCCAGTGCCAGCGCCGCTTCCGGCATGTTCCCGAGCTCGCTCCGGACGATGCAGCGCAGCGCCATCGCCGCCGCCAGCAGCGGCGCGCGCTCCACCGCGGCACGCGTGCAGGCCTCCGCCAGCTCGGTTTCCCGATCCAGGTCGCCCCAGTTCTGCAGCACCCGAAGCAGGTGGGCGAGCCCGGCTGCGACATGCGCCAGCGGGTCCTCCCCGTCTCGGTCGATGCTTTGGCCCAGCAGCGACAAGGCCTGCTCGCTCTGCCCCTGATCGCCGGTCAGGATGCAGGAGAACGCCCGCATCATCAGCCCGTGCGGGTCCAGCTCGGACAGCGGCCGCCGTCGCATGCGCCGCCCTTCCACCAGCATGATCTCCGTCGGCAACCGCGCCGACACCACCGTGGCGATCTGGTCCTGCAGCGGAAGGAACTCGGCTTCCACGGCGTCGAAGCGCTGCGCCCACACGATCTGGCCGTGCTGCCGGATGTCGGTCAGCCGCACGATCACGCGCAGGCGTCCCGAGGCGCGCTGCAGGGTGCCGTCCAGCACGTAGTCGAGCCCGAACGAGCGGCGCAGCACCGCATCCTCGCGGCCCTGCGACAGGCTGGCCTGCAGCTCGCTGCCGCTCAGCAGCCTGAGCTGCCCCTGCCGCATCAGCCCGGCGGTGATCGCGTCCACCATCCCGCTGGCCAGGCCACCCCCGTTGCCGACGCTTCCACCGGCGCCGTCGAGGTCGAGCAGCGGCAGCACCGCCAGAAGCGGATGGCTGTCGTGGGGATCGCGCTGCCGCGCTTCCGACCAGTCGGGTAGGCGGGTCATGCCGAACCCCTGCGCCGGCGGGGGGATCTCGCCCCGAGGTTCCGGCCCAGCGGACCCGTTCTGTTCCTCGGCCAGGACCGGATCGTCCGGAAAGGCGCTGGCGACCTTCCGGAGGATGTCCCCGGCCGCCGACCCGGACTGCGAATGGCCGAGCTCCGACAACAGGCGCCTGGTTTCCGGCCCCGGCTCCGCGCCGTGACGGGCCGCGAAGGCCGCGTTGCAGCGTTCCGCGGTTTGCAGCGCGAGGCCGGTGTCGCCCGCCTGCAGCTGCGCCCGTATGGTCGCCCGCCAGGCTCGCTCGTGCAGCGTGTCCAGCAACAGCAGCTGCCGCGCCGCCGCCAGGGTCCCGGCCGGCTCGCGCTGCCGCAGCAGCATCTGCTCGAACAGCCCGATCGCGTGCTCGCGCAGCCGGTCGCGCTCGTTCTGCAGCCAGATGTCCAGCGCCGGGTCGGTGCCGTTCAACTCTTCCAGCAGCACCCCGTCGATCGGCGGCAGGGAGTCGGCCTGGTTGGCGTTGGCGTTCAGGATCCGCTCGGCATCCACGGAGGTCAGCGCGGGCTTCAACGCCAGCGTGTGCCGTTCCACCGTGATCACGTCCGCGCCCAGCGGCGTCAGCGCTTCCAGCAGCCGGTGGATCTCCTGGCGAAGCGAGGCGCGCGCCTGCTCCTCCGAGCGTCTGCTCCACAACAGCTCGGCCAGCCGCAGCCGCAGCACCGGACGCCGTCCGGACAGCGCCAGGATCGCCAGCAGCCCGCGCGTCTTGCGGCCAAGCGGCAGCACGCTCTCGTTGGCGAGCGTCAGCGCCTGCATGCGACCGATCAACTGCAGTCGAAGCAGCACGGCATCCGGCCTCGGCAGGCCAGGCCTCAGCGTTTCCAAGCGATCACCCCGCGATCACGCGTCACGGAAGCACCATGCCAGCTTTCTTCAACCGGTCCGGTCTCCTTCATTCGATCGAGCCCGCTCGCGGGGATCGCTGCTGCCATACCGGCTCGCTTCGTTACACCCGGCAGGACCCATCCCAAAAACGGCATCCCCCGATACCTTCTTCCCGGCGCCCCCGCTACCGGCGACGATACCGGGCTGCCGTCCGTCAAGCCGTTGCTTCTTCAACAGGTGGCCCCGGAACGGGCCAGCTTCACCCACAAGATGGCAACACCGTGGCCGAGCGGCCCAGCCGCCACGCACCCCGATCACCGCCCGCTCCCGCATCCGCCCCGTCGCCTAACCCGCCGCCCGATCCCGCCGCCCGGAACCGCGACGCGGAGCCGAGTTCGTCCTGCCGCGTTCTCCTGGCTCGTCCCGACCCACACGCGGCCGGATCCCCCCGACCCGGATGCCGTTCGCCTGCGTCCACTGCCTCCCGGAGTTGTTCCATGGCCGCCTATCAAGACAGCCCGCTTTTCAAGCCGTTCCGCGCCGGCGCCCTCGGGCTTGCCAACCGGATCGTGATGGCGCCCCTGACGCGCAGCCGCTCCAGCGACGACGGCGTCGTCCCGGACTACGCTCCCACCTACTACGCCCAGCGCGCCGGCGCCGGGCTGATCGTGTCCGAAGCCACCAACATTTCCCCGCAGGCGCGCGGCTACGCCCTGACGCCCGGCATCTGGAACGACGGGCAGGTCGCCGGCTGGCGACGCGTCACCGACGCGGTGCATGCCAATGGCGGCCTGATCGTGTCGCAGCTCTGGCATACCGGCCGCATCTCGCATCCGAGCCTGCAGCCAAACAACGCGCTGCCGGTGGCGCCGTCGGCGATCCGCCCGACCGGCCAGGCTTTCACCAACGCCGGCATGCAGGAACACGTCACCCCGCGGGCCCTTGCCGCCGACGAGATCGAGGCCATCGTCGACGACTACCGCAACGCGGCGCGCTGCGCTCGCGATGCCGGCTTCGACGGGGTCGAGATCCATGCCGCCAACAACTACCTGCTGGAACAGTTCATCCGCGACAGCACCAACGCGCGCACCGACCGGTACGGCGGCTCGCTGGAGAACCGCCTGCGCCTGCCGCTCGCCGTGGCGCGCGTGGTCACCGATACCTGGGGCGGGGGGAGCCGGGTCGGCATCCGCTTGTCGCCGACCACCACCATGCCAGGCGAAACGCCGCTCGACAGCGACGTGATGACCACCTACGGCGCGCTGCTGGACGGGCTCGCCCCGCTCGGCCTGGCCTATGTCCACGTGATCGAGGGCATCACCCAGCAGACCCGCGACCACCCGGCCGACGTCGACTTCGCCGTCCTGCGCGCCCGCGTCACCGGCGCCTATGTCGCCAACAACAACTATACGGTGGAGCTGGCGGAAAAGGCGATCGCCGAAAACCGCGCCGACCTGTTTTCCTTTGGCCGCTCCTTTATCGCCAACCCGGACCTGGTAGACCGCCTTCGCACCGGAGCCCCCCTGGCGGACGCGCCCAAGCAATACTGGTACGGCGGCGACACCACCGGATACACTGACTGGCCCGCCATGTCCGGCCCGGTCCGCCTCGCGTCCTGACATCCTCGGGCCGGGAGCTCGATGCTCCCGGCCGCCGGGCGCCCGGGCCCGTTCAGAACTTTCGCGGCGCCTCGTTGAGCGGCATGTCGCGCATGTCGCTGCCGTGCTCGCCTTCCTCCAGGTCGGAATCGTCCAGCGCGTCCATGTTCACCGTGCGGTCGCCGCCATGGATCTCGACCTCGTGCTCGCGCGGTCCCGCCGTGCGGTCGATCCGGTACAACCGCTCGATCCCCGCTTCCTCCGCATCCGAGATCACCCGCCGCTCCGCCTCGTCCCAGGGCATCGGCAACCCGTCCGGGGTCAGCAGCCGGCTGGTGCGCTCGGTCTGGTCGGCGTCGATCACGATCAGCTCCATCATGTCGTGCTTTGGGTCGTCCTCCTCAAAGCGACGCATGAGGATGATGGCCGGGCCGTCCGGCAACGGGTCGTGCGGGTCGAGGCTGGTGATGCTGGTCATGAGGTTCTCCTTGCCCGGGAGAAACGACGGCCGGCTCGAACGGTTCAGCCGCCCGGCGTGACCACCATGCAGGCGATGCTGCGCTGCCGAAGTGCCGCGCAGGCGCTGCCGGCATCGTCCCGCGCCAGGCCCGCCAGCCGCGCGCGGTAGAGCACGCCGTGCCCGAACGGGCTGGTTTGCTGCACCACGCTCTGGCTGCCGGCCAGCAGCCGGAAGTCGGCCTGGCGCGCCATGGTGGTGGCGAAGCGCGCCTGGTCCACCGACACGAACGCGCCCACCTGGATCGCCCACGCCCCGGTTGTCCCTATCCCGGCCGGCCGCGACGGCATCGCCGCGCTCGCCAGCATCACCGCCGGCCGCGTCGCCACCATGCGGAACGCATGAACCGGCTGCGCCCCGACCGGCTGCGCCCCGACCGGCTGCGCGTAGCCCGGTTGCGCATAGGCGGCCCGTGCATAGGCCGGTGCCGCCGCCCGTGCCGGTTGGCACGGCGCGTCAAAGGCCGCGTCCGGATCGGCCACGCATCCGGCCGGCGCCGGGAGCCGCGCATAGGCCAACGCCGACCCGACGGAAACCGACCTGACCGGAATCGTGTCCACCGGCACCGGACGGGACGCGCCACAGGGCGAGTCGAACGCCGCGTCCGGATCGCGCGCGCAGCCTGTCGCGGCAACCGGTGCCGCCGGCGCATAGGCGACCGCCGACTGCACCGGCACCCCCACCCGAGCCACCACCACCACCGGCGCGGCGCGGCATGGCGCGTCGGGATCATAGGCAGCGTCCGGGTCGTGCCAGCAGGACGCCGCCCGCCGGCCCCGGTACCGGCTGCGACGCAGCGGAACCTGATACGCGGCGAGCCGCACCGAGGCCCCGCCGCCACCGGAAGCGTACGTCGCCAACGGCCCGCTCATCGCGATCTCCGTGCCCAGGTTGGGCGCGATCGCCGCCACGTAGTTCACGGTCTCGTTCGGCAGCCTCCGTCCTTGCGACAGGTAGTCGTCCAGCCGCTGCGGCCCGGCGTTGTAGGCGGCCAGGAACGCCGGGGCACCGTATTTCCGGTACATCTGGCTGATATAGGCGGTGCCGGCCATGATGTTGTCGTGCGGTTCGAACGGATCGCTGCCGAGGTCGTACTGTCCTTCGAGCTCGGCATAGGTTGCCGGCATCAGCTGCATCAGCCCCATCGCCCCGGATCCGGAGGTGATCGGCTCGCCGTTGCGATACTCGTGCCCGCCCGACTCCTGGTGCATCACCGCCCGGATCCATTGCCGCGGCACGCTGAACCGATCCGACGCCTGCTCGATGTAGGGCCGCCACGGATCTCCCGGCGGCCCCGGCTCCGGATAGCTCATGCTGCCCGTGCCGTAGCTGGTCCGCCCCCCATACCGGCCACCGCCGCCGCACGCCGACAGCAGGCACAGCAACGGCAGCAGCCAGAACAAGCGCGGCAGGGCAACAGTGGCGTGCTGGAAGGGCATGACAGCGTGCATGGTGACCAGGGCCGTCCACCCGATCAACCGGAGCGTGTGGCCACTGGCCGAATCCTGCTTCGCCGTGCCGATATGCCACAGGACTTGGCGTCTGGACCGGTCCCAACGCGGCCGATACCGTCGCCGTCGCAACGGGAGACCCGGGCGTTGAGAAGAATGCTGACGGCCGCGCTGGCCCTGGTTCCCGCTTTGGCCTTGGTTCCCGCTTCAGCCCTGGCCGCGCCGCTCGCGGCACCCTTGTCGGCACAGCAGCTCCGCGCGATCGACGACGACGCCCGCGAATGGCTCGCCCGCACCGGCGCCCCCTCCATCTCGATCGCCGTGGTCCGAGACGGCCGGCTCGCCTATGCCCGCGCCTATGGCCAGGCCCGACTCGGCCCGCGGCACCCCGCCACCCCGCACACCCGCTATGCGGTGGACAGCGTGTCCAAGGCCTTCACCGCCGCTGCCATCCTGCTGCTGCAGCAGGATGGCAAGCTCAGGCTGGACGACACGGTGGCGAAGTTCTTCCCCAGGCTGTCCGGCGCCGGCACCGTCACCATACGCCAGCTGCTCGACCACACCGCCGGCTACCGCGACTACTGGCCGCA
>CAXSHC010000155.1:2798-7250 GCA_964236745.1 uncultured Acetobacteraceae bacterium | reverse complement strand
CAACGCCCGGAAGCCCGCTGCATGCCGATCACGCCGCACACGAACAGGTGATCGTGCCGCGCCGCTTGCGACGCGACCATCGCCGCTGTTACAGGCCCATCTCCTGCAGGGGCCGCCATCCCTGAGCGGTGGCTTCACGAGGCGTCCGGTCCTGCCGCCTACGCCCGGACGCGCGCACATCGTTCCAAAGGTTGTCATGGCATACGAAGCCTTCTTCCGAGAGCAGCTCGCCGGCCTGAAGCGGGAAGGCAACTACCGCCATTTCGCCGAGCTCGAGCGCCTGGCCGGCCGGTTCCCGCGCGCCATCCACCACGGCACCGGGCGCGAGGTGACGGTGTGGTGCTCCAACGACTATCTCGGCATGGGCCAGCATCCCGCGGTGCTGGAAGCGATGCGGAACTCGCTCGCCCGCCACGGCGCCGGCGCCGGCGGCACGCGCAATATTTCAGGCACCAGCCCGGTGCACGTGGCGCTGGAGCGCGAGCTGGCCTCCCTGCACGACAAGGAGGCGGCGCTGCTGTTCACCTCCGGCTACATGTCCAACTGGGCCACCATCGGCACCCTGGCCGCGCGCATGCCGGGCTGCGTGGTGCTGTCGGACGCCGCCAACCACGCGTCCATGATCGAGGGCATGCGTCACAGCCGCGCGCCCAAGCACGTGTTCCGCCACAACGATCCGGACGACCTCGACCGCGCGCTGCGCCTGCTGCCGCTCGGCGTGCCCAAGATCGTCGCCTTTGAAAGCGTTTACTCCATGGACGGCGACGTCGCCCCGATTGCATAGCTTTGCGACGTGGCGGAGCGGCATGGCGCCATGACCTATCTCGACGAGGTGCACGGGGTCGGGCTGTATGGTCGCCAAGGTGCGGGCATCGCCGAGCGCGACGGCGCCAGCCACCGCCTCACGGTGATCGAGGGCACGCTCGCCAAGGGCTTCGGCGTGGTCGGCGGCTATATCGCGGGCTCGGCCGCCTTGTGCGACTTCGTGCGCTCCTTCGCGTCGGGCTTCATCTTCTCCTCGGCACTTCCGCCCATGGCGGCGGCGGGGGCGCTTGCCAGCGTGCGTCACCTGCGCGCAAGCGGCGTCGAGCGCGCAGCCCACGCCGAACGCGTCGCCACCCTGCGACGCCGCCTGGACGAGGAAGGGCTGCCGCACGTGCACAACCCGAGCCATATCGTTCCGGTGATCGTGGGTGATCCGGTTCGCTGCCGCGCCTTGTCCGACCAGCTGCTGCACGACCACGACATCTACGTGCAGCCGATCAACTACCCCACTGTGCCCCGCGGCAGCGAGCGCCTGCGCATCACCCCCACGCCCCTGCACGGCGACAACGAGATCGAGGCGCTGGTGTCGGCGCTGTCCACCGCCTGGTCGAAGCTCGAGCTCCGACGCGCCGCCTGACCGGCACCCATCCCCGGTTCCGGCAGCGCTTCCGAGGTCGGCGGCGTTAACGGCTGCTTCATGAGCGCCATGTAACGTTCTCGTCATGAGCTTCCGGCGACCGGACAGCGGCGGGCAGCGACAGCATGTGGCGGCAGGACGGCTTCTTCGAGAACGGCTGCCGCTTCCGTGCGGCGGCCCCTCGCTGACCGGATCCCGGCACGGGACGTGAAGGGCGAGATGCAGGTCACCGACAGAACCCTGCTGCTGATCGGGCCGGACGACCAGTGCCGGCCGCTGGCGAGGACGCTGCGGCTGTTGTGCCGGATCGAGACGCGTGCCCTGGGTGCCGCCGCCGCCCAAACGCTCGGCCAGCCCAACGCGATCGTCACCAGCGGCATCAGGCTTCGCGACAAGCCTGGCATCGACGCCGCGCAGATCGCGTTGCGGCCGTTCCTGACACGCTCGATCCCGATGTTGTGCCTTCTCGACAAGCCGTCGGCGCGCGAGGCGGTGCAGGCCCGCATGATGGGCGCCTCCGTGGTGCTGTCGTCCGACGCGCCCACGCTGACGATCGCCGCCCACGTGCGCGAGATGCTTCGGCTGCCGGCGCACCAGCGCCGTGCCGGCAACCAGACGGAGATCCGGGAGCGGGTGGAGGACGTGGGCTTCGTCCTGGCCGACCTCATGAGCGCCGCCGCGACCGGCATGCGCGTCGACGAGGGGATCGCCGCCGGCGCCGCCGCCCTGCTGACCGAGGCGCTGCGCAACGACGGGATCGGCAGCTGGCTGCGCACGGTGGCGACCATCCACGACCCGACCTACCGGCACTGCCTGTTGATGGCTGGCATCATGAGCGCTTTCGTGCTGCAGCTCGGCTTCAACGCCGGCGACTGCGACCGCATGACCCGCGCCGCCATCCTGCACGACATCGGCAAGGCGCTCGTGCCGCTCGAGATCATCAACAAGACCGATCGCCTGACGGACGAGGAGATGGCGGTGGCGCGCAGCCACGTCACCGGCGGCCACGAGCTCCTGGTGGCGCAGGGCGGCCACCATCCGGCCATCCTGGACGTCGTGCGCCACCATCACGAGTATCTCGACGGCAGCGGCTACCCGGACCGGCTGGCGGGCGACCAGATCACCGACGCGGTGCGGATCGCCACCATCTGCGACGTGTTCACCGCCCTGATCGAGAAGCGCTCCTACAAGCCGAGCCTGCCTGCGCGCGACGCGTTCGTCCTGATGGAACAGATGGGCCCCAAGCTCGACCAGGACCTGCTGCGCGCCTTCAGGCGCGTCTTCGTGCCGACCTCCGCCGCCGCATAGGCCGCTCCGGTGCAGGCGACACCGCGGGGGGTTCCGTGCGACATCTCGACCCGTCCGGCGGCGGGCGGGATCCGGGAAAGGACGAGCGAAGCGAATGCGATACCAGTGGCTGATCTGGTCCGGTGTGGCCGCCTACCTCGTCTTGCTGGGGGCCGTGGTGCTGTGGCGGCTGCTGGCGAGGCGCCGCAACCGGAACCTGCAATGGCGGCCCTCCATCACGCAGCAGCAGATGGAGCGCTTCGGACGGGACTTCATGTACCGGACCGGATGGAGCGTGAAGATGCTCACGAGCCATGGCACCCGCAGCATGTACCAGTGCATCAAGTGCGACGACCAGCTTTACACCGTGTTCCTGCGCGACAGTTCCTATTTCTCGCGCCTCCTGAACTCGTTGCGGCGCGAGAACATGTGGGTGCTCGGCCGTTCCGTGGTGGTGCTCTACGATCGTCCGACCGAGGCCATGATCGCCGCCGCCGGCGAGGTCAGGCTGTCGCTGATGCACTTCAGCGACCTGCCGCGGATCGAGGAGCTGCACCAGGGCGTGCTGCCCAGGGTGATGGCGGCCCGGGCGGCCGAGCTCATGGCGAAGTAGGCGGCGAAGCGGCGGGCGAAGCGGGAGCCTTGCGCCGCTCGAACGCCCAGATCGCGAACGCCTGCACCAGCGCCGCCTCCTTGAGGCTGTCGAAGCGGCCGGACGCGCCGCCGTGCCCCGCGTCCATGTTGATGCGGCACAGCACCGGGTTGCCGCCGGTGGCGTTGTCGCGTAGCCGCGCCGCCCACTTCGCCGGCTCCCAATAGGTCACGCGCGGGTCCGACAGCCCGCCCATGGCCAGGATCGCCGGATACGGCAGCGGTTCAAGGTTGTCGTAGGGGGAATACCCGGCGATCAGCCGGTATGCGTCCTCGTCCTCGAGGGGGTTGCCCCATTCCGGCCATTCCGGCGGGGTCAGCGGCAGCGTGGTGTCGGACATGGTGTTGAGCGTGTCGACGAACGGCACCTGCGCCACGATTCCTGCGAACAGTTCCGGCGCCAGGTTGGCGACCGCCCCCATCAGCAGCCCGCCGGCCGACGCCCCGTGCGCCACGATGCCGCCGTTGGCGCCGTAGCCGTGCGCGACCAGAAGCTCGGCGCAGGCCACGAAGTCGGTGAAGCTGTTGGGCTTGGTGGGCCCGCGCCCGTCCAGGAACCAGCCCCAGCCCTTTTCCGAGCCGCCGCGCACGTGGGCGACGGCATGGATCCAGCCCCGGTCCACCAGGCTCAGGGTGCGGGTCGAGAAGCCGGCCTCGATTGCGTGGCCGTAGGAGCCGTAGCCGTAGAGCAGCAGCGGCGCCGTGCCGTCCACGACCGTGTCGCGACGCATCAGCAGCGTGATCGGCACCTCCGCGCCGTCGGGCGCGCGGGCGAACAGCCGCCGCGTCAGGTAGCGCCCGCTGTCGTGGCCGGACGGCACCTCCTGCACCCGGCGCAGGGTGCGCGTGCCGGTCGCCATGTCGAAATCGTACCAGTGCCGCGGCGTGGTCGGCGACTGGTAGCCGTAGCGCAGCACCGTGGTGTCGAATTCGTAGCAACCGTCGAGCGACAGCAGGCACGCTTCTTCCGGCACGGTGATCTCGGTGGCCTCGTCGCGAACGTTTGGCGCCTCCGCCGCCGACGCCGGCACCACCAGGATGCGGTTGTTGACGTCCTTGCGCTCGATCCAGGCCAGGTGGCCGCCGAACGCGCTGGCGCCAAGGATGAAATG
>CAXSHC010000155.1:0-2788 GCA_964236745.1 uncultured Acetobacteraceae bacterium | reverse complement strand
TCGCCGTTGTTGGTATGGACGATGAAGCGGTCCCGTGCCGGTAGCGGCCAGTGCACCAGGGTGTAGCGCTCGCCCTTGCGGCGCGGTGCTGCGACGCGCGGCTCGGCGAGGGGGTCGGCGCCTGGGATCAGCAGGGTCTCGCTGGTTTCCTGGTCGCCGCAGGTGATGGCGATCCACACGCGCGAATGGCTCAGCGAGACCCCGATGAAGAAGCCCGGATCGCGCTCCTCGTACACCAGCGCATCGGCGCCGCCGCGCGACGGGCGGCGGTAGATCCGCGCCGGCCGGCCGTTGTTGTCGCGCCAGGTCCAGAACAGCCAGGCGCCGTCCGGCGAGAACGCGAAGTCGCCCGTGGAGCTTTCCGCCGGCCCCGGCAGGGTTTCGCCGCTGCCGAGGTCCCTGACCTGGATCCTGTAGACTTCCGAGCCCTGCGCGTCCTCGGCATACGCGAACAGGTCGTGGCCTGGCGCGTGCTGCGCATCGGCGACCACGTAGAAGTCCTTGCCTTCGGACAGAGCCTGCACGTCGAGCAGCACCTGTTCCGGACCACCGCCGCGTGGCCTGCGTGCATGCAGCGGGTGCTGCGCCCCGGCCTGGTAGCGCGAATAGTACTCCCACGGCCCGTCCGGCACGGGCACGGAACTGTCGTCCTGCTTCAGCCGCCCCTTCATCTCCGCGACCAGGGTGGCCTGGAGCGCTTCCGTCGGCCGGAGCAGCGCTTCCGCATACCGGTTCTCGGCGCGCAGGTGCTCGGCGATGTCGGCACGCAGCGCGCCCGGGTCGCGCAGCACCGCCTGCCAGTTCTCGTCCTTCATCCAGGCGTAGGGATCGACCCGCACGTGGCCCAGCTGTTCGATGCGCCGCTCCTCGCGTCGGGCCACCGGAGCTTGGGGCTGGTCCATGGTGTCAGCTCCTTGTCTGGCGCCGGCGCGGCCGCACCGGCTCGGGTCCGTCGATGGCGGCCCGGAGGTGTTCCACCGCCTGGCCGGTTCCGCTGGCGATCATGTCCGCCACCAGGGCGCGATGGCAATCGGCGTGGTCGCGCTCGAAGCAAAGCAGGCAGACGCGCTTTTCCGCAGCCAGCGCGCCCGCTTCCGCCAGCGCCGCCTGCGACCGGTCGCCTTCCATGTGCGCCCGGAAGATGCGCGCCATGGTGCCGACGTCGCCGCGTCGCACTGCATCGCGTCCATCCTTGGGGGTGCCGAGCGGCTGGAGGTGCAGGTAGCCGATGCCGGCTTCTTCCAGCCCGCCGGCCAGCAGTCGCTTGGAGAAGCCAGGCCGGCGCGAGGCGGCGATCGCGCGCACGTCGATCAGCAGGCCCGTGCCGGCCGCCACCAGGGTGTCGCGCACCTGCTCGAAGCGGGCGGCCTCGTAGCCGATGGTCAGGATCGGGGAAACGGTCACGCAGCGGAATCTAGCAGCATTGGCCGGTGCACACAGCCCGGCCATACTGGCTGCCCGGCAGGTCCGGCATGGGACGGGATGGCACCGATCGCAGTCGAGGCGGCATGGACGGAGAATGCCGGGTTGGGGGCGCGGGCTGTCGCCGCCGGCACGCCGGCCGTGCGGGCCGGAGCGGTGCCGCCGGCCGGACGCGACATGGCCGCCTGGCACGATGATCCGGCCGCGCGCGGCGGGAGGACGCTGGTCCGCACGACGATGGTCGCGCAGGAAGCGCCGGCTTTCCATCACGCCACGCCATGCGCGACAGGTACCGGCGCGATCCCTGGGTTCGCGCGGCTGGCTTGCGTCCCGCCGATCGCGCTGCCGGCGACCCGGCCCGATCAGGTCGCGACCCCCTGCGCCATGATCGCCGGCGCCGCGTCGGACGCAGCGATCGCGCTGTTCCGTACGGCGTGACCGGTCCGGTCGAACCCGGTCCCGGCCTGCCCGGCGCCCCCGCCGGACGCGTCGTTCCTGCCGGCGGACGGCTGCGGATCGCGCTGTTCCTGGCCGGCTTCGCCACCTTCTCGCTGCTGTACTGCGTGCAGCCGCTGTTGACCGTGTTCGGCCGGGACTTCCACGTCGGCCCGGCCGCCGCGTCGCTCGCCGTGTCCTTGGCGACCGGCTTCCTAGCCGTATCCATCCTGTGCACGGCGCCCCTGGCGGCGCGGATCGGGCGCAAGCGGACCATGGCCGCGTCCATGGTGCTGGCGGCCTGCTGCAACATCCTGGCCGCCGCGGCGCCGAGCTGGACGGCGCTTCTGGCGCTCCGGGCGGTCGAGGGCGCGCTGCTGGGCGGGGTGCCGGCGGTGGCGATGGCGCACCTGTCGGAGGAGGTGGCCCCCGAGCGTCTGGGTGCCGCGATGGGGCTGTATATCGGTGGCACCGCGTTCGGCGGCATGGCCGGCCGGGTCGGCACCGCCCTGGTCGCCGATGCTGGCGGCTGGCGCCTGGGCCTGCTGCTGACCGGGCTGTGCTGCCTGCTGGCGGCCTTCCTGTTCCTGCTGCTGCTGCCGCCGGCCCGGGTGGCGCCGCGCCGCGCCGCGCGTCCCGCGGCCGGTCGTGGCTGGAGCGGGCGGGCCTGGAGCGGGGAGGCTTGGCTCCGGCACCTGCGCGATCCGGTGCTGGATGGCCTGTTCCTGACCGGCTTCCTGGCCATGGGCGCCTTTGTCGCGATCTACAACTACCTCGGCTTCCGCCTGCTCCGTCCGCCGTTCTCGCTGGGGCAGGGGCAGGCCGGCCTGGTGTTCACCGTCTATCTGTTCGGCATTCTGGCCTCGCCTTTGGCCGGGCGGGCGTCGTCCCGGCTCGGCCTCGGGCTGGTTCTGGTCGTGGGGCAGTCGTG
>CAXSHC010000154.1:0-7266 GCA_964236745.1 uncultured Acetobacteraceae bacterium | reverse complement strand
GCTGCCGCAAGGTGCCGTGATCGGCACCGCCTCGGTGCGGCGCCAGGCGCAGCTGCTGCACGCCCGGCCGGACCTCCGCAGCGTGATGCTGCGCGGCAACGTGCAGACCAGGCTCGACAAGCTGTCGCAGCGCCTCTGCGACGCGAGCCTGCTGGCACTGGCCGGCCTGCGTCGGCTGGACATGGAGGACCGTGCCGACCTGGTGCTGGAGCCCGACGTGATGGTGCCGTCGGCGGGCCAGGGCATCGTCGGCGTCACCGTGCGCGAGAACGACGCCGAGCTGCGTGAACTGCTCACCGCTATTGAGGACGACGAGGCGCGCGCCGTGTCCACCGCCGAGCGCGGGCTGCTGGCCGAGCTGGACGGCTCCTGCCGCACGCCGATCGGCGGCTACGCCCGCCTCGACCGCGCCGCGCCGGACGGCCCGCGCCTGCTGCTAACTGGCCTGGTGGCGCGCGAGGACGGCTCGTTCCTGCTCAAGCGCAGCGTGGAGGGCGCCCCCGCCGACGCCGAGCGGCTCGGACGCGATCTGGGAGCGTCGCTGCGCGCCGACAGCCCGTCCAACCTGTTCGAGTGAGCCGCCGGCGCGGGGTCCTGGTCACGCGGCCGGAACCCGGCCTGTTTGAAACCGTGGCCGCGCTCGACCGGATGGGGTTTTCGGCGGTAGCAGCGCCCTTGTTGTCGATCCGGCCGCTCCATCCGGTGCTTCCCGACCACGTGCAGGCGGTGCTGCTTTCCAGCGGGCAGGCGGTGGCGCCGCTGGCGGTGCTGGCGCCGCACCTGCTGGCAGCACCGCTGCTCGCCGTCGGCGATGCCACGGCGGCACGCGCCCGCGACGCCGGGTTCGAGGTGGTGGACAGCGCATCGGGCGACGCGGTGCGGCTGGCCGCCACCGCCGCGTCCCGGTTCGATCCCCGGGGCGGCCCGCTGCTTCTGGCGTGCGGGCAAGGGCAGGGGCGGGAGCCGGCCGACGCCCTGCGACGCGCCGGGTTCCGGGTGCTGCGGCGCTGCGTTTATACCGCGCGACCGGTGCGGCGGCTGCCGGCGCCGGCTCTCGACGCGCTCGGAGCGGGCGGCCTCGACGCGGCGCTGTTCTTTTCCGCCGACACCGCCGCCGTCTTCGTCCGCCTGCTGCCGCCCCGCCTGCACGGAGCGCTCGCGACCCTTCGCGCCGTCGCCATCAGCGCGCGCGCCGCCAAGCCGCTTCGGGCGCTCCGCTGGCAGAGCATTGCCGCAGCCGCATCGCCGAACGCGGCAGCCGTGCTGGCTTTATTGGGCGAAGCGTGAACGTCGTTCGTGAACGCTGTTCAGGCGTGTCCGGCCGGTTGGTTCATCGCCGCTGTCATCTGCGCCCGCTTGGCCTGCCAAAGCGCCACGAAGTCGATCGGCTGCAGCACCACCGGCGGGAAGCCGCCGTCGCGCGTGACCTCGCTGACGATGTTGCGCGCATACGGGAAGATCAGCCGCGGGACCTCCACCAGCAGCAGCGGCTCGAACATGTTCTCCGGCGTATCGCCCAGCGTCACCACGGCGGCATAGGCCAGCTCGACGATGAACACGGTGCGGCCGCTGGACGCCGACGCGGCGCTGCCGGCCTCGCCGGCGGGCTCGGTGGCGTCCGCCTTCACCGACAGGATCACCTCGAACACGTTCTGCTCCTGCTGCAGCCGGTTCGCCTGAACGTCGATGTTGACCGAGATCTGCGGGTTGGCGCGAAGCGTCGCGAAGATTTCCGCCCCCGACGGCACCTCGAACGACAGGTCCTTGGTGTACTGGAGGTTCATGGTCAGCGGCAGCGCCGGCGGACCCGGCTGGGCGGGAATGGCGTCGGACATCGGGGTTCTCCTGGTTCGGATCCTGGCCGCCGCTAGCACGGCGCACCGTCCCGCGCCAGGATGGGCGCCAGCTCGCGGCCTGTCAGCTCGCGGCGGCACCGTGTCGCCAGACGATCGACGCGGGCGGCGGTGCTGCCGGATCGACATCGAGCCAGCACCCGTTCTCCAGGCTGCGGCCGGTGAGCGCCAGCAGGAAGCCCCAATGCGACACCACCAGGGTTTCCTCGTGATGCGGGGTGCCGGCCATCGCCGCCCGGAACCGGCCGGCGCGCCCGATCACGCTGTTCTCGCTTTCAACCGTTGTTCCGCCTTCCGGGCCGGGCGCGCCGTCATGCCACCAGTCCTCCTCCAGCGCGGAAAAGTCGGTGCCGGGCCAGTCGCGCTCCAGCAGCATGCGCGGCGAGCCGATGTCGCAGGCGAACGCGTAGCGCTCGCGCACCAGGCTGGTGATCGTGACCGCAAGGCCCAGGCGGGCGGCCACCGGTGCCGAGGTCTGCAGCGCCCGGCGATACGGCGATGACACGATGCGGGTGATGCGGTGGCCGCACAACGCGTCGGCCGCCGCCTCCGCCTGCGCCAGGCCCTCGTCGGTCAGCCCGGGATCGACCAGTCCCGGGTCGCGGCGGGTTCGGCTGAAGTGAAGGTTGAACTCGCTCTGGCAGTGCCGCAACACGATCATCGTGAAGGCGATACGCCCAGCCGCAAGACCCGGCAACCGACGCCCGGCGAGCGGCGCCCGATTGTGTGCCGGCCTTGTCACCCCTATCTGTGTTCGGTTCCCGCCCTGGATTGGGCCCGCTTCTTCTACGACGATCGAGATCCTCGATGCATTTCCTCGCCGGCAACTACCCGGTCGACCTCGTCCTGCTCGGACTGTTCGCGGCCTTTCTGGTGCTGCGCCTGCGCAGCATCCTGGGCAAGCGCACCGGGCTCGAGCGTCCGGCGGCGCCACCGGTGTCCTTGCGCGCGCCGGGACCTGTGATCGAGGCACGGGCCGAGCCGGTGCCGGCCCAGCCGGAGCGCAAGCTGCCGGATCCGGCCGGGCCGGTGGGCGTGACGCTGGCCCGCATACGCGAGCGCGAACGCGGCTTCGACCCGTCGCAGTTCCTCCAGCAGGCCGAGGCCGCCTTCCGGCGCATCGTCGCGGCTTTCGCCGAGGGCGACCGTTCCACGCTGCGCGGTGCGCTGACCGCGGACGCCTACGCGGCGTTCGAGTCGGCGATCGTCGCAAGGGAGGCCGCGGGCGAAACCCAGCGCGCCGAGATCCGTGCCGTGACGCAGATGCAGATCACCGAGGCCATCCTCGTGCAGGAGAACGCCGTTTGGCGTGCCGCAATTGACGTGCGCTTCGTGTCGGACCAGGTCAGCGTGCTGCTCGGCCGCGACGGGCTGCCGGTGTCCGGTGCCGACGCCGTGACCGAACTGGCGGATAGCTGGACGTTTGAGCGCTGGATCGGTGGCCCAAAGGGAAGCGACGGTGCGGCCTGGCGGCTTGCCGCCGCCCGGAGCGCCTGACGCGTCCGGCGTCGCGTTCACTCCCCGCAAGGCCTGCATGATCGCCCCGACACGCACCGCCTTCCGGGCGGTCGCCTTTCTTGTCGCGCTTGCGGTGCCGGCCTGTGCCGACCGCAGCGGGCCACCGGCGCTTGCGCTGCAGCGGATCGCCTTTGCCGACATTTCCGGCTGGAACGACGACCACCTCGCGGGCGTGCTGCCGGCGCTGCTGGCGCAATGCGAGCGGCTGGGCCGGCTGCCCGTTGACACCAGCCTGGGCGGGGCTGCCGAGGCGCGAACCGCCGCCGGGACGGCAGGCGCATACGGGCCCGCCTGCCGCGCCGCACGCGCCCTGCCGTCCGGCGACGAGACCACCGTCCGGCGTTACCTCGAGACCTGGTTCCTGCCTTATCTGGCTTCCGATCGGGGAGATGCCGAGGCCAACCTGACCGGCTACTTCGAGCCGGAATTCGCAGGCTCCCTGTCGAAAAGCCCCGGATATACGGTGCCGGTGTATCGCCGGCCGGCCGAGCTGGTCACAGTGCCCGGCCCCGACGGCCAGCGGCTGACCGGCCAGGTGCGAGGCGGCCGCGTGGTTCCCTTCTGGACGCGGGCGCAGATCGACCACGGCGCGCTCGCCGGCCGCGGCCTGGAGATCCTTTGGCTGCACGATCCGGTCGACTTGTTCTTTCTGCAGGTGCAGGGCTCCGGGCGCATCAGGCTACCGAGCGGGCAGATCGTCCGGCTCGGCTATGACGGGCGCAACGGCCAGCCCTATGTGCCGCTCGGCCGCCTGCTGGTGGCGCAGAAGCAGCTGGACGCGGACGCGGTCAGCATGCAGTCGATCCGCTCCTGGCTGGCCGCCCACCCGGCGGAAGCGGGACCGCTGATGGAGCAGAACCCGAACTTCGTGTTCTTCCGCGCTCTTGACGACGTGGCGCCGAACCAGGGACCGCCCGGCGCGCTCGGCGTGACGCTGACCCCGCTTCGTTCCGCCGCCGTGGACCGTCGTTTCCTGCCGCTCGGCGTGCCGATGTTCGTCGACACCACCCGTCCGGACGGGTCGCCGCTCGACCGCTTGCTGCTGGCGCAGGACCTCGGCACCGATATCGCCGGCCCGGTGCGCGCCGACCTGTTCTTCGGCTGGAGCGACCAGGCCGCGCGTGACGCCGGCGGCATGCACGCCGGAGGCCGGATCGTGGTGCTTCTGCCGCGCCAGCCGACCATCCGGTGAAAACGCCGTCGTAAGTCTGGCCGTATCAGCGCCGTCCTGGTGATAATCGGTTCATGACGCCATTCGACTCGCTCGACACGGATTCGGCTCATCGCCATCCCGCCCATGCTCGTGATCCGATAGCCATGGAGCCGGGTAACCGGCGGCAATGGGCGGGCCGGCACATCCTGTATCGCGGCGACTGCCTGCGTGTGATGGAACGGCTTCCGTCGGAGTCGGTCGACGTGGTGGTGACGTCGCCGCCGTACAACATCGGGCTCGCCTACCGCTCCTACGGCGACCAGCGCGCCGAGCAGGACTACCTCGACTGGATGCTGGAGGTGGCGACCGGGATCCGCCGCCTGATGCGCCCCGACGCGTCGTTCTTTCTCAACATCACCGGGTCCAGCGCCATGCCCTGGCTGCCGTTCGAGCTGATCGTGCGGCTGCGCGGCCTGTTCCGGTTGCAGAACCACATCACCTGGGTGAAGTCGATCTCCATCGGCGACGAGACCGTGGGCCACTTCAAGCCGATCAACAGTTCCCGCTTCCTGCACCGCAACCACGAGCATGTGTTCCACCTCACCCTGGACGGGGCGGTGCCGCTCAAGCGCCTGGCGGTGGGCGTGCCGTTCAAGGACAAGACCAACATCGCCAGGCGGGGGCACGCTCAGGACCTGCGCTGCCGCGGCGACAGCTGGTTCATCCCCTACGAGACGGTGCGGACGCGGTCGCAGAAGTTCGACCATCCCGCCACCTTCCCGATCATGCTGCCGCGCATGTGCGTGCGCCTGCACGGCAAGCCGTCCCCGGTGGTGCTGGACCCCTTCATGGGCACCGGCACCACGCTGCTGGCAGCCGAGCAGGAGGGTGCGCGCGGCATCGGCATCGACCTGGACGCCGCCTACGTGTCCATCGCCCGGAACCGGCTGCTGGCGTCCATGAAGGCCACGCGCGCCGCCTGAGCCGCCGGAGCCACCTGCCTGGCGGCCGGGCGCGGAAGCGGGAGCAGGCAGGCGATCGCGCCGTTGCGGCCGGAGCTGTTGGCGGGACGACATCGGCGCATGCTGTGCTGTCCCAACCTGCATGCCCAGCCCGTTGGTGCCATGAACGGCGTGCGAAACGACTTATAAGCGTGCGAGAGTTGGGACAAAGCGCCATGTTGTGGCGGTATCTCCCCAATCACATCGATGCGGATTTGCAACCGACCAACCAAGATGTAATGTGAAAACAAGCGCTTGAGTGATTATGGTCGCCGCCAACCAGCTGGCACGGAACCTGCTGTAACAGCAACGATGGCCACCGACATCCAGGCGGCCGCGACGAGGAACCATGCCGGCGCGCGTCAACACATCGAAGGCAAGCTGGACCACCAAGGCTGGCCGGATCAGGACGGCACCGCTTCTGGCAGGGGTGCTCGTGCCGGCGTTGCTGGGTGGCTGCGAGGTCGGCCCGGACTTCCACCGGCCGTCGCTGCTGACGCCGGCGCGCTTCAACGAGCAGGCGCCGGCGACCCGCACCGCGTCGGCCGACACGGCGGGCGGCGCCGCGCAGACACTCGCCACCGGTGCCGACCTACAGGGCGACTGGTGGACGCTGTTCCATTCGCAGGCCTTGTCGACACTGGTCGCGACCGCGCTGCGCGACAATCCGAACCTCGAAGCGGCGCGGCAGGCGCTGCGGGAAGCGCAGGAGCTGGAGCTCGAACAGCGCGGAACGCTGTTTCCCAGCGTGTCCGGCCAGGTGTTTCGTGCGCGGCAGGAGCTGCCGCTCTCCTACGAGGAGCCGGGTGCGCCCGCCGAAACTTTTACCCAGTATAACGCCCAGCTCAACCTCAGCTACACCTTCGACGTATGGGGAGGCCTGCGCCGGGCGATCGAGCAGTATGGCGCGCAGGCCGGCTACCAGCGCTTCGAGCTGGAAGCGGCGGTGTTGTCGCTGAGCGCCGGCGTGGTGACCAGCGCGATCCAGGCCGCTTCCCTGCGCGGCCAGATCGCGGTGCAGCAGCAGCTGATCGGCTTCGAGCAGAAGCAGCTGGACACGGTGCGCCAGCAGTTCCAGCTCGGCGGCGCCACCGGCACCGACGTCGCCACGCAGCAGGCGCAGGTGGCGCAGGCGCAGACCGTGCTGGTGCCCTTGCAAACCCAGCTGGTGCAGACGCGCGACCAGATCGCGGCCTATCTGGGCCGGGCGCCGTCGCAGGTCGAGCTGCCTGCGGTCACCCTGGACCAGCTGACCCTGCCGGATACCCTGCCGGTGAGCCTGCCGTCGTCGCTGCTGGCGCAGCGCCCCGACATCCTGGCGGCAGCGGAAACCCTGCACGCGCAGACAGCGCTTCTCGGCGTCGACATCTCGCAGCGCCTGCCGCAGGTGACGCTGAGCGCCACCGTCGGCTCGTCCGCCGCCGATATCCACCAGCTGTTCAGCCCCGGCAACGGCTTGTGGTCGGTGGTGAACCAGGCGGTGCAGCCGATCTTCGATGCGGGCCAGCTGCTGCACCGGCAGCGCGCGCAGAAGGCGGCGATGCTCGGGGCGGCGGCTGCCTGGCGCAACACGGTGGTGACCGCGTTCCAGAACGTGGCCGACGTGCTGGCGCAGCTGCAGAACGACGCGGTGAACCTCCAGTATGCCCTGACGGCCGCACAGGCCTGGCAGCGCGGGCTGTCGCTGGCCAGCCTGCAGTACAAGCTGGGCGGCGTGTCCTACCTCAGCGTGCTGACGGCG
>CAXSHC010000153.1:0-7322 GCA_964236745.1 uncultured Acetobacteraceae bacterium | reverse complement strand
CGGAATTGAACCGAGGACCTACTGATTACGAATCAGTTGCTCTACCCCTGAGCTATGTCGGCATCCACAACACCTATACAAAGCCCCAGACCGCGCTGCAACATGTGTGGGCCCGTTCCACCGTGTCGGCAGCGCGGCCGGCGGTGCTGCGTCGTTCAACCGAGGTCCTCCCACGCATGAAGGCTGCCGGCTTTGTTTCCGCGCGTTCCTCCCGGCTCCGGTCCAGGATCAAGGCGAAGGGCTTTCGGATTCGTCCGCGCACCAGCCGCGAGTCGACGCTCAAGCTCCACGCGCTGGACGGCTTGGTCGAGTGCACCTTCTGCGGCTACTTCCAGCGCATGCCCGAGCTGGCACCGGGCCAGGTCGCCGAGTGCAGTCGCTGCCACGGCCGTCTGGGTCGCCGGCGCACCAACCCGCCGGTTGCGACCCCACTCGCCTTCTGCATCGCGTCCGCCGTGCTCTACCTGGTGTCCGCCACCCTGCCGCTGATGACGCTCGACCTGTACGGGCGGGTGCACCAGGTGACGCTGCTCACCGGCCCGGTCGAGTTGTGGCGGGAAGGCTGGACCCTTGTGGCGATCCTGGTGGCGCTGGCCACCGTGGCCATGCCGCCGATCGTGATCGCGCTGATGCTGGCGGTGCTGGCGGGTGCGTCGCGTCAGAAGCTGCCGGATTGGGCGCCGAAGCTGATGCGCCGCTACGAGCAGCTTCGGCCATGGTCCATGATCGAGGTCTACATGCTCGGCATCTTTGTCGCCTACACCAAGCTGATCGACCTCGCCCATGTCACCTTGGGCCCCGCGGTGTTTGCCCTGGCGGCGCTGATGCTGACCATGGCGGCAACGGACTCCACGGTCGACATCGACCTGATCTGGCGCAAGCGCCGCGTGTCGCGCTTCGTTCGCCGCGCGGACGGCCGGCGCTTGGTCCTGTCCACCGTGGACGCGTCCGAGATCGAGCTGCCGCCAGCCTGCCAGATGGTCGGCTGCCCCACCTGCGGGCTGGTGATGACCGGCCGGCGCGACCTGCCGCAGGAGGACCTGCTCGGCCGCTGCCCGCGCTGCGACGCCGCCGTGCGCCGTCGCAAGCCGCAGGCGGTGCTGCGCTGCATGCTTCTGGTCGGCTGCGCGGTGATCCTCTACATCCCGGCCAACCTGTACCCGGTGATGACCATCATCAAGCTCAACCGCGGCGGCGGCCACACCATCCTGAACGGCGTCGTCGAGCTGTATCAGGCCCACATGCTGCCGCTGGCGCTTCTGGTATTCTTCGCCAGCATCACCGTGCCGGTGCTCAAGATCAGCGGGCTGTCGCTGATGGCGTTCGGAGCGTGGCGCGGCTCGGAGGTGCGTCTGGTGGACCGGTCGCGGCTGTTCCGGCTGATCGACTTCATCGGCCGCTGGTCGATGATCGACGTGTTCATGGTCTCGATCCTGTCTGCCCTGGTACATTTCGGCGGCTTGGCCAACATCAACGCCGAGGCTGGCATGTTCGCCTTCGCCTCTGTCGTGGTGCTGACCATCTTCGCCGCCGACAGCTTCGACCCCCGCGTGATGTGGGACGCGGCCGGCCTGAACGGGCCCGTCCGGCTGCGTGGGGCTGCTCACGCGTCGCCGGTGCGGACGCGACGGGGCCGGTCATCCCTTCCGAACCAGGACACGGAGTCAGTACGCGCGTGAGTGGACACGACGAACATCCGGACCGTCCGCACGCGAACCAGGACCAGCCCGACGACCAGACCGCCCAGGCGGCGGTTCGGCCGGCGCGGTTCTCCGTGATCTGGATCATCCCGGTCGTGGTGGTGGTGATCGCCGCCTGGCTCGGCTGGACCACCCTGTCCCGTCGCGGCCCGGAGGTCACGCTGCAGTTCGAGACCGCGGACGGCATCACCGCCGGCCAGACCCAGGTCAAGCACAAGGCGGTGGCGCTCGGCACGGTGGAGTCGGTCGGGCTGTCGAAGGACCTCAGGCACGTCGACATCCGGGTGCGCATGAGTGCCGCCGCCAAGCCATTCCTCACCTCCAACGCACAGTTCTGGGTGGTGCGGCCGCGCCTCAGCGGCGCCAGCATCTCCGGCCTCGACACCTTGTTGTCAGGTGCCTACATCGCAGTGGATCCGGGTACTCCTGGCGGCACTCCGCAGGACGTGTTCAAGGGCCTGGAAGCGCCGCCCGGCGTCCGTTCCGACGAGCCGGGCCGCACCTACACCCTGATGAGCGGCGATGTCGGCTCCCTGAGCCAGGGCTCGGCGGTGTTCTTCCGCGACGTGCCCGTGGGCGAGGTGCTGGGCTACACCATGCCGCCCGGCGGGCGCGGTCCGATCCCAATCCAGGTGTTCGTCCGCGAGCCGTTCGACCACTACCTGCGGTCCGACACCCGGTTCTGGAACGTGTCCGGCGTCCGCGTCGACTTCGCCGGTGGCGGGCTCCGCCTCAAGGTCGAGTCGCTGCAGGCGGTGTTGTCCGGCGGCGTGGCGTTCGGCCTGCCGGAACAGCGTCGCGACAAGGAGGCGCCGGAAGCGCCGGACAATGCGGTGTTCAAGCTCTACGACAGCAAGGACGACGCCGACACGGCGAGCTACCGCGACCGCTTGTCGATGGTCACCTATTTCAAGAGTTCGGTGAAAGGCCTCGCCGCCGGCAGCCCGGTGGAGATGTTCGGGCTGCAGATCGGCAACGTGACCGACGTAAAGCTGCAGCTCGACCCCAAGACCGGCAACGCCCAGGTGCGGGTGGCGATGGAAGTCCAGCCGGAGCGGGTGTTCTCTGACGACGAGATCAATCATGGCGCGGTGTCCGACGTGACCCAGGCGTTGGTCGACAACGGGCTGCGTGCCGAAACCGACACCGGCAACCTCCTGACCGGGTCGTCCATCATCTCGTTCGCCTTTGTGCCGAACGCGCCCGTGGAGCATGTCGGCCACGAGGGCAACGCCATCGTGCTGCCGAGCAAGTCCGGCGGCATCAGCGGCATCCTGGACAGCGTTTCCACGGTCGCCGACAAAATCGCGAGCATGCCGCTGCAGCAGATCGGCAACAACCTGAGCAGCCTGCTCGCCCACACCGACAGCACGGTGAACGGGGCGCAGCTGAAGCAGGCGATCGCGGCCCTCACCGACACGCTCCGGAGCGCGCAGCACCTGACCGCCCACGCAGACAAGGGGTTGACGCCGCTGCTGCAGCGCCTGCCGCAGATCGCCGACCAGCTGCAGCAGACGGTCACTCACGCCAACGCCACGCTCGCCTCCTATGGCGGCAACTCTGACTTCCACCACAGCCTGCAGCAGACGCTGGACCAGCTGAACGAGACCGCGCGCTCGATCCGGCTGCTGTCCGACTTCATCAGCCGCCATCCCTCCTCGCTGCTGCTCGGCCGAGGCAAGCCATGAGGTCGTCCATGAGGCTCGCACCGAAGGCGATCATCCCGGTCCTGACGCTGCTGGGCCTGCTCCCGCTCGGCGGCTGCGGATCGTCCGAGCCCAGCTACTACACGTTGCGGCCGTGGCCGGGTGCGGCGCAGGGCGGCGGTCCGCTGACCTTGAAGCTGCGCACGCCCGGGGTGGCTAGCAGCCTGGACCGCGACTACATCGTCCGCAGCGACGGGGGCTACAAGCTGAAGCTGGCGCACGACGCCGCCTGGGGCGAACCGCTCGCCGACATGATCGGCCAGACCCTGGCGCAGGACCTGCAGCAGCGCCTGCCAGGCACCACCGTGTTCACGCAGGCGGGCGCGATCTCGACGCAAGCGGAGGCCCAGCTGGAACTCGACGTGTCCCGCTTCGCGCAGGATCCGGCCGGCAACGTCGAGATCGCAGCGACCCTGTCGGTGGCGCGTCCGGACGGCGGGCCGGCCGTCAGCCGTGTGCTTCACTTGGCCATGACGCCGACCGGTCCGGACGTGGACGCGCTGGTGGCGGCTCTTAGCCAGCTGTTGGGCCAGGTGGCCGACGAGGCCGCCCGGGAAGCTCGCGCGCTGGGCCCAACCACCGCCACGGCACTGGCGCCGGAACCGTCCGGAACCTGAACCGCCGCCTTTCAAGTTCCGGGCCGGCGGCTTCTCGCCGCCGGCCGTCGCCTCAAACCTTCTCGACCTGCCCGTATTCGAGATCCACCGGCGTCGAGCGGCCGAAGATAGAGACGCTGACCTTCAGGCGGCCCTTCTCCTCGTCCACGTCCTCGACGGTGCCGTTGAACGAGGTGAACGGGCCGTCCGCCACGCGTACCTGCTCGCCGATTTCGAACAGCACGGCGGGACGCGGGCGCTCCACCCCTTCCTGGGTCTGCTTCATGATGCGCTCGGCCTCGCCGTTCGAGATCGGCGTCGGCTTGGTCTTGGAACCGAGGAAACCTGTGACCTTGGGCGTGTCCTTGACCAAGTGCCAGGCGTCGTCGGTCAGCTCCATCTTCACCAGCACGTAGCCGGGGAAGAACTTGCGCTCGGAATTCACCTTCTGTCCGCGGCGCACCTCGGTGACGTCCTCGGACGGCACCAGCACCTCGTCGATGTGGTCGGCCAAGCCCTTGGCCTGAGCCTGCTCCTTGATCTGCTGGGCGATCTTCTTCTCGAAGCCCGAATAAACGTGGACCACGTACCAGCGCTTCGCCATGACCTCTTCCTCAGACTTCAAGCTTCGGCCCAGCGGCCCTCAGGAACCGAAACCGAACAACGCGCGGACGCCGAGCCCGATGATCTGGTCGACGGCGAAAAAGAAGATCGCCGTCAGCGACGCCATCGCGGCAACCAGGCCGGTGGTGATCAGGGTGGTACGACGCGACGGCCAGGTGACCTTGGTCACCTCGGCGCGCACGTCGCGGACGAACTTCGCAGGACTGGCCGCCACGATCCACCTTCACGCCTAGCAGTTGGACGCGCTTGCCCAATCCCGATGCCGGATCAGCGAGCGGCTGGCAGGGGCGGAGGGTCTCGAACCCGCAACCTCCGGTTTTGGAGACCGGCGCTCTAGCCAATTGAGCTACACCCCTACAGCGCCGCCGCCTCGCGACCGTTCGGGGAAGGAGATCCCGTATCGGCCGCAGGGCGAACCCGGCGCAGGTCGCGTAAAGAAGGCGTGCGGCCGGTCCTGTCAAGAGCATGCCGGAGTGCCGGGCCGCCGAACCGGGTCTTGCCGAACCGGCCGCGGCCGCGCTAACAGCAACCGCCAAGGCGGGCGTAGCATAGTGGTAATGCAGTAGCCTTCCAAGCTACCGAGGAGGGTTCGATTCCCTCCGCCCGCTCCATTCCCGCGCTTGGCATCGTCCCGGTCCCGTCGCCCGTTTCAGCTGATGTGGTGCATCGGGGCGAGGGCCGTGACCTCCGCACCGGTTGACGTATGCACCGACGCTGCGGAACCGCTGCCAGTCGCGGGCTGCAACTCGTTGGTGATCACCGTCAGGAGGGTGACGAGCTTCGCCGGGCTGGCGAAGTCGGCTGCCAGCGCCGGCGAGTCTGCCGCCATCGTGGCCAGGGCGGCGTTGAAGCCGGACGCGTGCATCACCGAGGTGAATTCCGACGCCAGGTCCGCGAACGCGGACTGGAAGCCCGAGAAGGCGGCGCCCATGCCGGGTGCGCGGAGCAGTGCAGGCACGTCGGCGAGCAGCCTCGGCATGTCGTGCGACAACAAGGCCATCGTTGTCGCCATGCCGGTGTTCTGCAGCCCGTATGCCGTGGCCGGCACCACCGCGGAGGCTGCGTGGGCGTCGTAATGGTTCAGGCCGTGGTGCTCGTTGAACAGGGTGAAGAACTCATTCGTCAGCGCGTCCACCTGAGCCGGTGTCGCAGGCGTGTTGCCGGTTTCCAACGCCTGCAGCGAACAACCGCTGATGGCCGACGCGAACGGCGCCAGCTGGGCGGCGTCAGCCGCAATGCCGAGCTGCACCATGGTGCCGTAATGGTCCATGTGCGCGATGGCGGCCGAGGCACTGCCCTTCTCGGCGCTGTCCGTGCCGTGGTTGGCGAACGGGTCGCCCTTGCCGACATAGCTGACGAAGTTAGCGGCGGGCACCGCCGGGGCTTGGCAGCCCAGAACGCCGGACAACGCGAACGATATGCCGGCGAGGCCGGTCCTGGAGGCGACAAAGAAAGCCAGGGTTCCGCCCAGCGAATGTCCGCCGACATAGATGTTGGACGGCAGGATGCCTTCCAAACTGGCGGCCTGTTGCACGGTGGTCGCGAAGCCGAGGGCGTCGGCAAAACCGCGTATCAGCGACGGGTTGGTGCCGCTCAGGATCTGCAGGTCCAGCGCGGTCTGGGCGGCTGTGGTGGTGCCTTGGAAGGTGATGACGACGTTGCCCAACCAGTCGGAAATGCGGACGCGTTCACGCCGCTGGCGGCCGAGATCGTCAACGGCCGGCCGGAATGGTCACGCATCAGCGTGAGGCCGAGGGCGGACGCGCCGGCCGGGTCGAGCGAGGCCTGAGCCGCGTGCTCGAAGGTAGGCAGGCTCAGTGCTGTTGCGAATAGGACCGGCGGTGGGGGAAGCAGGAGAAGCGGGTTACCGATGGACGAGGTGTCACCGTCGCCGGCCTTGTTGCTCATCGCGCTTCCACAAGAACATTTCGGTAGGCGTTCTTACGGATGGGAGGAACCTAGCATTGTTCCAAGGCGGGCGGCCTTGGCAGCTCATCGGCGCGTGGCGACGTCGCAACGGTATGTCCAGCCGACCTGTCCAGGCAGGATGCGACCCGAGAATTATGCGAACGATCCGCCAGACCGGCCGCACAGCAGACAGCCCGCCTATGCCACGGACACAAGCATCGGTCATGGTGCTACAGGTTCGTGAAGCATATTCCGGCGTCGGCGGCCCGTGCATGATCGGCGTTGTGTTCAACAGCATGCCGAACCGTTGCGGAGAGCCTGTGATGCCGGATGACGAGAAGCAGCTTCTCAGGCTTGCAGTCGAGAATTCGCTCGCCGCCAAGGCAGCCTGGCAGGCCATGGCGGCGATGGCCGCCCGCAAGGGTCCGGTGACCAAGCGGCTGGTTCTCGACGCGCTGTTCGCGGCGCAGACCAGCCTGGACTTCGAGGCGGTCGTCAACGCCGGCCTGGAAAGCGGCGACATTTCGGGCCGGGCCCGGGACCAGATCCGCCAGTTCCGCGACAGCCTGGCCGACATCGCCCCGCCTGCGCCGTCGTCGCCCTCGTTCCGCAAGAAGCCGATCCCGGAGCAGCCGGCGGTATCGCAGGCGAACCAGAAATCGGCACGGGGACGGGACCGGTCCTGAGCCAGACTGCGGATGGGCGGATGCAAGGCCCGGGGCCACTGGTGGAAGGGGTTGGATTCGAACCAACGTAGGCGTACGCCAGCGGATTTACAGTCCGCCCCC
>CAXSHC010000152.1:0-7335 GCA_964236745.1 uncultured Acetobacteraceae bacterium | reverse complement strand
TCATCAGAGGCATGTCGCCCATGTAGACGGGCTGCTCCTTGATGTCGCGGATCGAGCGGCTGCCGGTGTCTTCGTCCACGTCCCACACGATCAGGCGCAGGATCACCTTGAGCGGCGCCGCGAACGTCATGCCGCGCTGGATGCACTCCTCGACGTCGTATTTCGGCTCCTCGAGTTCGTAGTGCACGAACTCAAGGCGCCCCCGCCCGGCGAAGTCGTTGATCGGGAACACCGACCGGAACACTTCCTGCAGTCCGGACGGCGTACGGCTGTCCGGCTGGACGTTCATCTGAAGGAACGCCTCGTAGGAGGCGCGCTGCACGTCGATCAGGTTGGGCATCGGAGCGACTTCGGGGATACGCCCGAAGCTCTTGCGGATGCGCTTGCGTCCCGTGAACGATTTGGTCATCGCGTTCATCGTGTATCCTGCCCCGTCGCCTGCCGGCCCTGGATCCTGCGCGGACGCTTGGGACATGCCATGCTGCGGCAGCCGCACGCGCCCGGTCGAACCCTCGGCCGGAAAAAACCGTTCTCGTCCCGACCAAAGCCGGGCCGCCTTGCATCATCCCGCACGCGACGCAGCGCCACGGAACGATCTCAACACCTCAAGCGCCTAACCCTCCCCGGGAGTGTCCCGAGGATGGAGGCGCGCCACCACGACCAAGAGGGCGGGAACCATTCCTGATTCCCACCCCGCCTGGACTATCTGTTCGGCCGGCAAACCGACCGCAAGCTCGAATGCCTATTTGATCTCGACAGCGGCGCCCTGCTCTTCCAACATCTTCTTGAACTTCGCAGCGTCTTCCTTGTTGACGCCTTCCTTGACCGGCTTCGGCGCACCCTCGACCAGATCCTTGGCTTCCTTCAGCCCCAGGCCAGTGATGGTGCGGACCTCCTTGATCACGTTGATCTTCTTCTCGCCAGCCTTGGCAAGGATCACGGTGAACTCGGTCTGCTCCTCCACCGGGGCAGCAGCAGCGGCGGCGGGAGCGGCAGCAGCAGCAACCGGTGCCGCGGCGGACACGCCCCACTTCTCCTCGAGCAGCTTCGACAGCTCGGCTGCCTCGAGGACGGTAAGAGCAGACAGCTCGTCAACAAGCTTCGTCAGATCGGCCATGGTATGATGTCCCTGATATAAAGGCTGTGTGGTTCCGTGCAAGCCCGGTTCCCGGGCCCGCGATCACTTTTCGGCTGGAAGCCTCGGCCCGCGATCCGCCTCAGGCGGCCTCGGGTTCAGCTTCGGCCTCCGCGTCGTCCTTCTTGGCATAGGCCCCGAAGACCCGCGCAAGCTGTCCGGCCGGCGCCTGCAGCACGCCCGCGATGCGCGTCGCCGGCGTGGCGATGAGCCCCACCAGCTGCGCACGCAGAACGTCCAGCGACGGCAGCTCGGCCAGTGCCCTGACCCCATCCGCGTTCAGCGTCTGGGTTCCAAGCGCACCGCCGAGGATGACGAGCTTGTCGTTGGTCTTGGCGAACTCGACCGCCACCTTGGCCACTGCCACCGGGTCGTGCGCCCACGCAAGCGCGGTCGGTCCCTTCAGCAGTGGCACGATGCCGTCGAATCGGGTCCCATCCAGGGCGAGCGTGGCCAGCCGGTTCTTCGCCACCTTGAACGTCGCACCCGCGGCGCGCATCCGGCTCCGCAGTCCCGTCACCTGCGCCACCGTCATCCCGTCATTGCGGGTGACGACGACCATGGACGTGTCTGCGAACACGGCGGCGAGCGAGGCGACGAACGCGTGCTTCTCCGTACGGTCCAAATCCCGTCTCCGTCGTGGCCCTCCAGACAGCTGCCTGGCGGGCCGGGTTGCCCATGAACCGACGTGCGCAAGGGCGCCCGCCGATCCGGTTCGCCTGTCCACAAGAAAAGAAGTCGGAACCACCAGCATGGCTGGCAACTCCCGCCTTTCGCTCGCCGACTCACGTGAGCCGATTAAGTCGTTGTTCCTACAGGAACTTCGTCGCGTGCGGTCTTGGACAGGATCGGAAGAACGGCCTCACGGTCGTCCTCCTGCTCACCGGCGCCGAAGCGCCGGCGCATTCCTCAGGACGCGGTAAACGAGGCCACGTCCACCTTCACACCCGGACCCATGGTCGAGGACAGCGCCGCCCGCTGCAGATAAGTACCCTTGGCGCCGGTCGGCTTGGCCTTCTGGATCGCATCCACCAGCGCGCGGATGTTCTGCGCCAGCTTTTCCGGCTCGAACGACGCCTTGCCGATGCCGGCATGGATGATCCCGGCCTTCTCGGCGCGGAACTCCACCTGCCCGGACTTGGCGGCGCCTACGGCACCCTTCACGTCCATGGTCACGGTACCGAGCTTGGGGTTCGGCATCAGGCCGCGCGGGCCCAGGATCTTACCCAGGCGCCCCACCAGGGCCATCATGTCCGGCGTCGCGATGCAGCGATCGAAGCCGATCTCGCCCGCCTGCACCTTCTCCGCCAGGTCCTCGGCGCCCACCACGTCGGCACCCGCATCCAGCGCTTCCTGCGCCTTCGGCCCGCGTGCGAACACACCGACCCGAAGCGTCTTGCCGGTGCCGTTCGGCAGGCTCAGCAGCCCGCGCACCATCTGGTCGGCATGGCGCGGGTCGATGCCCAGCCCCAGCGACAGTTCCACCGTCTCGTCGAACTTGGCAGTGGCGTTGGTCTTCACCAGCGCGATCGCCTCGTCCAGGCCATACGACTTGTTGGTCTCGACCTTCGCTTCCGCGGCGAGAAGACGCTTGTTCTTGGCCATGGATCAGCCCTCCACCACGGTGAGACCCATCGAGCGCGCCGAGCCCGCCAGCATGCGGACCGCGCCGTCGATGTCGTTGGCGTTCATGTCCTTCATCTTGATCTCGGCGATCTCGCGCAGCTGGCTGGTGGTCACCCGGCCGGCCGGCGCGCCCTTGCCCACGGTGGTCGAGCCCTTGGACACCTTGGCCGCGCGCAACAGGAAGTGCGTGTTCGGCGGCGTCTTGGTGATAAAGGTGAAGGTGCGGTCGGCGAAGGCGGTGATCACCACCGGCGTCGGCGTGCCGGGCTCCATGCCCTGCGTCGCCGCGTTGAACTCCTTGACGAACTGCATGATGTTCAGGCCGCGCTGACCCAACGCCGGGCCAACCGGCGGCGACGGGTTAGCTTTGCCTGCGGGGATCTGCAGCTTGATGTAGCCAACGATCTTCTTGGCCATCCTGGGCTCCTTGGCATTCCAGGACCGCGGTGCATACGAACGGCCGGCCGGCACGAGGCCAACCGGGCGGATCTCCCGCGTTCCAGTGAGGGAGGCGGGCCTTTAGCCCAGACGGGCGCCGGTGGCAACCGGTGACAACGCAATCACCCAGGCGGCCGGGACGCCTCCGCCGTGCCTCTCCCGGTGCCGTCCGGCCGCGGCACCCGGTCGCTGCCGGTGATCGCCACCGGGTTGAACGGCAACACCCCGTTCTCGCTCGGCAGGTTTGCCGTGCTCCAGCCGCCGCCGACCGCGCGCACCAGCGATACCGCCGCCTGCAGCCGCGCCGTTTCCACCTGCACCTCCGCGATCTGCGCCGCGAGCGCCGTCACCTGCGCCACCACCGCGTCGAGGTAGTTGGTCAGCCCCCCGGTGTACAGCGCCAGCGTCATCGCCTGCGCCCGGTCCGCCGCCGCCACCGCCTGCTTCTGCTCCTGCGCCTGCGTTTGCAGATGCGCCGTCAGCGTCAGCCCGTCCTCCACTTCCTGGAACGCCCCCAGCACGGTCGAACGATACGCATCCACGGCCTGGCTATACTCCGACCAGCTCCGCTGCAGCTCCGCCCGGCGCAACCCCCCCTGGAACAACGGCAGCACCGACCCCGCGCCGATCGTCCACAGGCTGTTCGGCAGGCTGGCCAGGTTGAAGCCGGTGTCCTGGAACCCGCCCAGCAGGCTGATGGTGATGTCGGGATAGAACGCCGCCCGCGACACGCCGATCCCGGCATTGGCCGCCGCCATCGCCCGCTCGCCTTGCGCTATGTCCGGCCTGCGCTGCAGCAGCTGCGACGGCACCCCCGCCGGCACCGCGGGCACCGTCAACCGCGCGTCGTTCACTGGCTGGATGCGGAACGTGCTCGGGTTCGCCCCCGCCAGCACCGCGATCGCGTGTTGCAGCACCGCGCGCTGCCCCGACACCCCGCTTTCCAGCGCCTGTGTGGAAGTGAGCTGGTTCTCCGCCCGCGCCACGTCCAGCCCGGAAGCGATCTTGCCCTGGAGGCGCAGCTCGGTGATCTCCACCGCCTTGCGGTAGAAGCCGATCGACTGCCGGTACACCGCGTCCTGCGAGTCCAGCCCGCGCAACGCCACGTAGTCGGTCGCGAGCTCCGCCTGCAGGATCAGCCGGGCGTTCGCGAGGTTCGCGGCACTCGCCTGCGCCAGCCGCTTCTGCTGCCTGGTCTGGTTGCGCAGCCGGTCCCAGAAATCCGCCTCCCAGGACGCGGTCGCCTCGATCTGGTTGGACGACGCCTCGTTCGGCCCGCCGGTGCCGCTGCGGAACAACCGGTGCTCCGATTGCCGGTTGTCCGTGCTGGATACGTTCCCCACCACCTGCGGGAACAACCCCGAGCGCGCTTCCGCCGCCAGGTCGCGCGCCTGCACGTACTGCTCGTAGATCCCGGCCAGGTCCGGGTTGTCCGCCGTCGCCTGCACCTCCAGGCGGTCAAGCAGCGGGTCGCCGAACAGCGCCCACCACGGCCCGCGCGGCAGCGTGTCCGCAGGTGTCGCCCGCCCGAACGGCCCGGACCCGGCATAGCCGTCCGGCAGCAGGTAGTGCGGCGGGCGGTAGTGCGGCGCCAGATCGCACCCGCCGCCCAGCCCAAGCAGGGCCGCCGCCGCGACGCGCGACGCCCACCGGACGCCCTGCCGGACGCTCATCGGCGCGCTCCCGCCTCCTGGTCGTCATCGTCCGCCGACGCGGCCGAGGCGGCAGGCGTGGCGCCCGACGTCGCAACCGCGGGCTTCGGCGCCTCGCCGTCCTCGCCATAGCCGCGCACCGGCTGCACCACCTTCACCTGCTGGCCTTCCAGCAGCCCCAGCGACGGGTTGTTGATCACCCGGTCGTTCTTGTTCAGCCCGGCCAGCACCTGCACCGTGGTGCCGAGGTTGAGCCCCAGCGTCACGTTCTGCAGGTGCACCCGGCCCTGCCCGTCCACCAGCGCCACCTGCATGCCCTGCGCCCGGAACAACAGCGATTGTTCCGGCAGCACCAGCACGTCCGGCTCGCCCGGCACGGTGAGCTGCACGCTGGCATAGGTGCCGGGCCAGAGTTGGTGCTTGGGGTTGTCCACGGTGAACTCGGTCACCACCGTGCGGGTCTGCGGGTTCACCGCGTTGGCCGTGGTCAGGAACGTCGCCGGCACCCGCACGCCCGGCCGTTGCGGCAGCGACAGCGTTCCCGTCAGCCCAGGCTTCAGCATGTCGGCATAGTCCTGCGGCACCGACACGAACACGCGCATCTCGTGGATGTCGGCCACGCTGAACAGCTCCGACGCTGCCCCCCGCGCGCCGACATCGCCGCCGCCGGCGTTGACGTAGTCGCCGACATCGGTGCGACGCGACGTCACCACGCCATCGAACGGCGCCACCACGCGCTCGAAGGCGTGCTGCGCCTGGTAGCGCGCCACGCCCTGGCTCGCGGCCTCGACCTGCGCCTTCTGCGCCGCCGCCCCCGCCACCTGCACGTCCACTTCCTGTTGCGATACCGCCTGCGTGCCGGACAGCGCCTTCCACCGCCCAGCCGTCACCACCGCGAGCTTGTAGCGGGTCTGGGCCACCGCGAGCTCGGCTTCCGCCGCCGCCAGCAACGCGTCGGTGGTCGGGCTGTCGATGCTGGCCAGCAGGTCGCCCGCCTTCACCGTCGCACCGTAGTCCTTGTACCACATCTTCACGTAGCCGGAGATCTGCGCGTAGAGCGGCGCCTCGAACCAGGCGTTGATGTTGCCCGGCAGCGTGATCGAGCGCGTGGTCGGACCGGAAGTTGGGGTCACGACCTGCACGCGCGGGATCGACGCGTCGTCGGCCCGTTCCGCCAGCGCACCGAGTGCCTCCTGCCGCGTCCAGATCCCGTACCCGGCCAGCGCCCCGCCCACCAGCAGCAGCAGCAGCGCCGCGCGCCCGCCACCGTTCCTGCGTGTGGACTTCTCCGACGCGGTCATGCGGTGGCTCCTTCCGGCCTGGCGCGATGCAGCAACGCGAACACGCACGGCACGAACAACAGGGTTGCGAAGGTCGCGACCAGCAGCCCGCCCACCACCGCCCGGCCGAGCGGGGCATTCTGGGTGTTGCTGAGCGACATCGGCAGCATGCCGATGATCATCGCCAGCGCCGTCATCAGCACCGGCCGGATCCGGCCATACCCCGCCTCGATCGCGGCACGTACCGGATCGCCGTGCTCCAGGAGCCGCTCGCGGGCGAACGACACCACCAGGATCGAGTTGGCGGTCGCCGTGCCCATGCACATGATGGCCCCGGTCAGGGCCGGCACCGAGATCGTGGTGTGGGTCAGGAACAGGCTCCAGCTGATCCCGCCCAACGCCGCCGGCAACGCGCTGATGATGATGAACGGGTCCAGCCAGGACTGGAAGTTGACCACGATCACCAGGTAGATCAGCACGATCGCCAGGGCGAGACCGGAAAGCAGCTGCGCGTAGGCGTCCAGCATGGTCGCCGCCTGGCCGCGCACGGCGATGGCGGCACCGTGCGGCAGGCTCGGCCGCATCGACCGCACCACCCCGCCCACCGCGTCGCTGACCGCGCCGAGATCGCGCCCCTCCACGTTGGCGTACACGTCGATCACCGGCAGGATCGAGTAGTGCGACACCAGCCCCGGCGTGCCGGTCTGGGCGATGCGCGATAACCCGCCGACGATCTGCGGCGCCTGGTTCGACGGGTTGCCGTCGCCCTTGTCGATCGGGATCGTTTCGAGGTCGTTCATGCTGGTCAGCTGCGCCTGCGGCGTCTGGATGTTGACCAGGTGCGACACCCCGTTGTTGGTGTCGAGCCAGTATGTCGGCGCTACCTGCCCGGAACCCGACAGCGTCGCCAGCACGTTGTTGGCGATGTCGGATTCCGTCAAACCCGTGCCGAGCGCGAACGAGCGGCGCGAGTTGATCCTGAGCGTCGGCTCGCTCATCACCTGCTGGACGCGCACGTCGGCGATGCCGGCGATACGCTGCATGCGCGCCACCATGCGCGTCGCATAGGCATAGTTGTCCTGCAGGTCGCGTCCGGTGATCTGCACGTCGATCGGCGACGGCAGCCCGAAGTTCAGGATCTTGGCGGTGATGTCGCCGGGCAGGAAGCTGAACGCGGTGCCGGGAAACCGTTCCGTCAGGCCGG
>CAXSHC010000151.1:0-7340 GCA_964236745.1 uncultured Acetobacteraceae bacterium | reverse complement strand
ACAACGCCCGATATCTTCAAACTTCACCCGCATCACCTCATCCCAGGACCAAACATCAGCCAGGATCGATGGTAGTCGTCCGAAATCGTCTCACACACTGAGCACGATCCGGCGCCGGCCATGGTAAAATGGTCAGCCAGGAACCAAACGTGCAGGCGAACGCATTGTCAGCGGATGCCCAGGCGCGCGAAACAGCGACAACGTCGCTTTCGCAGTTGTGGCGTATACGCGGTGAGCCAAAGGTGCCGGTTCATCCGATCCCTGCCGTGATACGGTCGAGCAGGTGGTCGCGTGCCATCGGATCGCGCCAGCGCAGGGAGACATGAGCGACGTGCACCATCGCACGCAGGTCCGGCGGCAGCCGCACCGCGTCCTTGGGCGTGGTGACCAGGAGCGCTTCCAGGCGGTTCGCATGCCGTCGCAGGCGGTCGAGGGTGCGCGGGCGGTAGCGGTGATGGTCGGGATAGCCTTGCGTGTCGGCCAGGGTCAGGCCCAGGGCCGACAGGGCGTCGAAGAACTTGGCCGGTCGGGCAATGCCGGCAAAGGCCAGCAACCGACGGCCACGCAACGCGGTCAGGCCCGGGTCCATTTCCAGATCGGCGTGGAGCTGCACCATGGCAGGCGGCAGACGTCTTCCGGCGCCCGTAAAATCGTCACCGATCAGGACTGCGCAACAAACGCGTGCGGTGGCGGCCTCGACCGGCTCACGCAACGGTCCGGCCGGGAGCAGCCGGTTGTTGCCGAAGCCTATCGCACCGTCGATCACCAGCAGTGGCCAGTCCTGTACTAGCCCAGGGTTCTGCAGCCCGTCATCCATCAGCAGAACCTGGGCGCCAGCGGCAATCGCCGCCCTTGCGCTCGCGGCCCGGTCGCTGCCGACCCAGCATGGTGCAGTGTCGGCCAGCAGCAGCGCTTCGTCCCCGACCAGGGCGGCATCGTGACGACCAGGATCGACGCGAAGCGGCATCGTGCGGTTTCTGCCGCCATAGCCACGCGTCGGACAATGCGCGGCGAGACCACGCTGTCGCAGGCCGGTCGTCAGGTCGAGGGCCAGGGTGGTCTTGCCGGTTCCACCGACGCCCACGTTGCCGCAACACACAACGGGAACCGATGCCTGCCAACCCGGACGTGCGAGGCGGCGGGCGGTTATTCGTGCCGTGATTGCCTGTAGGGGACTGAGCAGGGTCGCTTGCAGGCTGGGAGCCGGAGAAGACCAGAAGGCGGGCGGCCACATCAGCTCCGCGTTCCGATCAGGGTGAGCAGGCGACCTGCCAGCCGTTCGGGCAGGCCGGCGGAGGCGTCCGCCAGGGCGCGCGCGGCATCGGCCATTGCACGCCTTTGGGCCGGATGGCGCAGCATGGCGTCGAGCCAGGCTCCGCAGGCGTCGAGGTCAGGCAGGACGGCAAGGGCTCCGGCGGCCTGAAGGCGCGTGACGTCGGCCTCGAAGTTCTGCATGTGGGGTCCCGTTGCGATCGCGCAGCCGAGGCGGGCAGGTTCCAGTGGATTGTGGCCGCCACCGGATCCGTGAACGCTGTTCAAGCTGTTGCCGAGCAGGACGATGCCCGACAGGCGGTAGAACAAGCCGAGTTCTCCCAGCGTGTCGCAGATCCAGTAGCCGTGGGCTTGATCCGGGTTCTGTCCTGCGCTGCGCCGCGGGGCGTGGCCGAGCAGGCTGGCCACCGCTTCGCCACGCTCGGGATGGCGCGGAGCCACCAGGGTGAGCAGGCCGGGATGGCGCGCGGACAGGGCGTCATGCAGTTGGGCAACCGCTTCCTCCTCGCCATCATGCGTGCTGGCTGCAAGCCAGATCGGCCGGTCGCCCAGCACCACGCGGAGGCGGGTCTGCTCGTCCGCATTGGCCGGGAGAGCCGCCGCCGCCTGCTTGAGGTCGCCGTCATGCTCGACCGACACCGCACCCAGCATGCGGAACCGGGCAGCGTCCTGCTCGGAACGGGCGGTGATCCACTCGAATGCGCTCAGCAGGCGACGCGCGATGAAGCCGACGCGAGCCCAGCGACTGGCACTGCGGGCAGACAAGCGTGCGTTCAGCAAGGCGAGCGGGACTCGGCGTCGGACGCAGCCTGCGATCAGGTTCGGCCACAGCTCGCTTTCGACCAGCACCGCAAGATCAGGCTGCCAGTGGTCGAGAAAGCGGTTGATCCAGCGCGGCAGGTCAAGCGGGATGAAGCGGCACCGGATCCGTTGATCGAGGCCGTTCCCACGCAATCGTTGCAGGGCCAGATGCTGGGCGTTGACGGTACCCGTGGTGAGCAGCAACTGCAGGACAGGATCAGCCTGGCACAGTGCATCCAGTAGCGGCAGCAAGGACAGGGTTTCGCCGACGCTGGCGGCGTGCAGCCAGACCAGTTGCCCTTCTGGCCGCAAGGATGGATCAACGCCGCGTCGTTCTGCAAGGCGTCCCGGCAACTCCTTGCCCAGGCGAAGGCGTCGGCGCAGCAACAGGCGCAATGCTGGCTCTGCCAGCAACCCAATGCCGGCCCAGACCGTGAATGGCCAGCCGAGGTGCCGGCCACTCACGCGCCGGCTCCGGCTTCACGAGCGACGTCGTCCAGAGCCGACGCGATCACAGGTATCGCATCACGCCAGCCGTGAGACGCAACCACTATTGGAGCGGAACAAACTATTCGCCCGCGTCCAAACGGTAGCGGCAGGATCATCCGGTCCCAGGTGCCCAGACGATGGGCTGGATGACAGGATGCGGCTGCAGCGATTACCGGAGCCCGTGACAATGCCGCCAGTCGTGCTACGCCGGGTTGGAGCACTCGCCGGGGTCCACGTGGACCATCCGGGGTGATGGCAATCAGACTTCCGTTACGTAACAGGAACAGCAGGTTGCGCAAGGCAGTAGCCCCTCCCTTGTCCCGGCCGGCTGCGGTTCCGACACGGTTGGAGGATCCCGCGACCGTATGCACCCCCCATCGCTGCACGATCTCGGTGATCATCCGGCCATCGCGGTGCCGGCTGATCAACACCGTCATCATCAGCGACGGATTGGTCATCTGGGTGCGCCACCACAACGCCGGAACAAGCGGCAGGAACTCATGCCAGAACGCGATGATCGCCGTCTTACCGTCGATGCCCAGCATGAACGGCCAGGATGATGCCGGCGCGTCGATGGTCCAGCGTGTGCTGCGCAGGGTAAAGCGGAGGTAGACCCCGATCAGGCGGCCGAAGCAGCGCCTGACCCACAGGCTATGCTGCGCGCGCTTCAGCATGAGCAACCATGCGGTGAATGTTTCACGTGAAACAATTTCGGTAGTCGGAGCTCGAAATCCGGATCAGCCGACAATGGCATTGTGGCGATACGATGGATGGCCTGCCAGCACACGAACCGGCATGGCGGCGAGGTGGAAGACGATGAGGCGTGGCCGGAACCGGTTGTTCTTCCCACGATCAGTGATGTGGAGCAGGCAGCCGACGGGGTTGTGCGTCACAGTCTGTAGAACGGCATTCAATCCTTGACGGTGGAGATGTCGGGAGCGGTCGGGTTCTTCATGCCGACGAGATGATAGCCGCTGTCGACGTGATGTACTTCGCCAGTGACGCCGCTGGATAGGTCGGACAGCAGATAAAGACCAGCTCCCCCAACATCCTCCGTGGTGACGTTGCGCTCGAGCGGCGCATTCAGCTGGTTCCACTTGAGGATGTAGCTGAAGTCACCGATGCCGCTCGCTGCCAGCGTCTTGATTGGACCGGCCGAGATCGCGTTGACGCGGATACCGTCGCTGCCGAGGTCGGCAGCCATGTATCGCACGGATGCTTCCAGCGCCGCCTTGGCTATGCCCATCACGTTATAATGCGGCATCACCCGCTCGGCACCAAGATAAGTCAGCGTCAACAACGAGCCGCCGGACCGCATCAGCATGCTGGCGCGCCGTGCCACGGCAGTAAAGGAATAGCACGAGATATCCATTGCCTGCAGGAACGCGTCTCGTGGAGTATCGACGTAGCGGCCGCGCAGGTACTGCTTGTCGGCCCAGCCGATCGCGTGGACCAAGAAGTCGAGCCCGCCCCAGGCAGCTTTGATCTGGTTAAAGGTTTCATCCATGGCCGCGTCGTCTGACACGTCACAGGGCAGGACGATCGTCGAGCCGATCCCTTCGGCCAGCGGCCGGACCCGCTTCTCCAGCGCCTCCCCCTGAAAGGTGAATGCAAGTTCTGCTCCTTGCGCCGCACAGGCTGACGCGATGCCCCAGGCGATCGACCGGTTGTTGGCAACGCCCATGATCAGGCCGCGCTTGCCCTGCATCAGGGTGCCGCGGGGAGGAAGGCCCGTGCTACCTTCGGTCATGGTGATCTCGATCTCAAGTGGTGAGGAGAAAGCAAGGCGCGCAGCTTCCATCGTATTGGCAGCGGCGACGGCCTTGGTGGTCGCACACCACTCAAGGCGCGACAAGGTCCGGCAAAAGGCTCCTCTTGGCGTTGGCATGAAATCCGTGGCACCCCCTATTCGGCCACGCCGCCTGGGCCGGCGTCACTGGAGGGAAGGTCATGCCGGAAGCGGCGCTGGACGTCGTGCCTGACCCAATTGTCCTGTTTCGGCAGTGGCTGGACGAGGCGGCACGGCACGAGCCAAACGATCCGAATGCGATGGCGTTGGCAACGACGGGTCGCGACGGCAAACCGTCTGTGCGCATGGTCCTGCTCAAGGAGGTCGACGAGCAGGGCTTCGTGTTCTACACCAACAAGCAAAGCCGCAAGGCCGAGCAGATCGAGGCCAGCCGTAGTGCTGGGCTTTTGTTCCACTGGAAGAGCCTGCGTCGCCAGGTGCGTGTGGAAGGTCTGGTCGGGGATGTCGACGATGCCGACGCGGATGCCTATTTTCGCAGTCGTGCCAGGATTTCGCGCCTTGGCGCCATTGCTTCCGACCAGTCGCGACCTTTGCCGGATCGACGCGAGCTGGAGAAACGGCTTGCGGAGGCCGAAGCCCGTCATCCTGGGGAAGAAGTGCCGCGCCCGGTGCACTGGTCCGGTTATCGGGTGTTACCCGAGCTGATCGAGTTCTGGCAGGACATGCCATATCGCCTGCACGACCGGATGGCATACCGTCGCCAGGATGGAAACGGATGGCAGGCCACACGGCTTTATCCATGATCCGGATCACCTGGAGGCCGTGCGCATGAGCGACATTGCTGCCATCCTGTTGCCGTTGAATGGCACAGCGACTGATGCTGCTGCGCTGGTTCTGGGTCTGCACCTGGCACGCCGGTTCAAGGCGCATCTCCAGGTGTTGCATGTCGGTGCCGACAGCCGCGAGGTGACGCCGCTCGCAGGAGAAGGTTTGTCCGGGGCGATGGTCGAGGAGATGATGAGCGCTGCTGAACGGGAGGCTAGGCGTCGCTTGATCGACATCCGAACGCTGTTCGAGGCGGCACTTGAGCAGGACGCCATCATCAATTCCAGCGATCCGGTTGCCCTGCGCGACTCCCTGCCGGCCCGCGGGCTTGGGCCGGAACGGTCGGCAAGCGTGGATTTTCGAGCTCGCGTCGGCCGGGAGCATGAACTGGTGGCGCACGTGGCCCGCCTGTCGGACCTCATCATCGTTCCGCATCCCGACGTCGAGGAAGCCGTTTCTTCGTCGGAGGCTTTGCATGCAGTGCTGTTCGACAGCGGCCGGCCGATGATCATCGCGCCGAAGCAGGCACCACAGGCCGTTGGCCGGCGGATCTGCATCGCCTGGAACGGCACCGCCGAAAGCGCGTCTGCCGTGCTTTCGGCATTGGAATGGTTACATCATGCCGAGGCGGTGCAGGTGCTGCATTCCGAGGCCTATCAACGTCGTGGTCCGGCGGCGGCGGAACTGGTGTCATATCTGGCGGGACATGGGGTCGTCGCAACCATCGCCTCATTCACTCCCGTCGGCGGCGAGGTCGGGGCCGGATTGCTCGCCGCTGCCGGTGCGTTCGGTGCCGACCTGCTAGCGATGGGCGCCTACTCGCACTCGCGGCTGCGCCAGCTGATTCTGGGTGGTGTGACCCGCCACGTGATCGGAAGGGCAACACTGCCGGTTCTGATGGCGCGGTAGCTGCCTGCTTTACAGTTCTTCAAGCGCCTGGAATCTCGTTCAGCGTCACCACGCGCCAGGCGTCGTTGTGCCGCTCCAGAATCGTTAGTGACAAGTTCTGCACAGACAGTCTGAGCGACGTGTGGGCATCGACCTCGAGTGCATGAGCCACCGCTGCCCGTATCGCCCCGCCATGGCTGACGGCAATGATGTCGCGGCCGTCATGCTGGTCAGCGAGCCGGTCCATCGCTTCGGCCACCCGCGTGCAAACCTGCTCCATGCTTTCACCGTTGGGAGGCACCTCCGATGCTGCCATCGGCCAGAACGGGTGTGGCATCATCGACAGTCGTTCCGGCAATTCGTGATGCCGAAGGCCGTGGTAATCGCCCATCGACTGTTCGATCAGCGCCGGCTCGATCTCCCACGACGTTTCCGGATATCCTGCTTGCTGGATCGCACGTGCCGTGCGCTGCGTGCGCGACAACGGCGTGACGATCCACACCGCTTCCCGCGGCAGACGGGCTGCCAGCGACTCATACATAGGCACCTGGGACACCAGGCTTTCAGGGCAAAGCGGCACGTCGAGCGAGCCGTAAAGCCTGGACCGGGCGTTCTGCTCCACCAGGGCGTGCCGGATCAGCCAGAAGCGCGTGATCCCCGGTGCCAAGGCGGGGATCTCCAGGAAGGCCGTGGGCTGGGTCATGAGAAGCTGGATCCGGAGCTGGAGAAGAAGATCAAGGATTCGTTATTAGCCAGCTTGTGGTGGCAACAGAAGGGGAGAGCCAGTCCGGCCTCGCAAACCGGCATAAAGGCGTCAGATGTTGAGACCTGGATCCGCACGGCGCGGCAGCGGCATGTCGGAGGCGAAGCATGGCTCCGGATCTATCACGGCCAATGCCGGCCAGTGGCGAAGCAGAAGATCGATCTTGTCCAGGATCCGGCGAACATCGGCGATCTCGCATGCCATCCGCACCGGGGCCGCCAGCCCTTCATGCGACGGCTCACCAGACAGGAGTCGCGCGCCTACCGAGATGCGCAGAGCACCAGCCATGACGCCAACGAGCCGGTTGTCCGCCACTGGCGCAGGCTGGCCGATGTGGCAGAGCAGTCGGGCCAGCATCCGGTCGGAATCGGCCACCGCGTCCGGCAGCGCTCGTGACACGTCGGCGTTGAGCCACCGGTAGACCAGCCGTGCTCGCGCCATGTCCAGCGGTCGATGCTCGCCGTCCGCATCCGGCGCCAACACGAGGAAACTGCGTATGGTCTGCAACTGGTCCCAACAGGCCGGGCCGGCGGGCATTGGCGCTGGACGCAG
>CAXSHC010000150.1:4783-7382 GCA_964236745.1 uncultured Acetobacteraceae bacterium | reverse complement strand
CGAGCGACGACAGCTCGGCGATGCGGTCGGCGAACACCGGCGGGGTGAGAACGTTGGGCGGCTCGCTGACCAGGTCGCGCGTGACAAAGGCGCCGTGCGCGATCGCCTTCAACGCGGGCCAGGAAGCGGTGGCCGCGTCGGGTTCGGACGACAGCACGGCGAGCCGTTCCAGCTTCGGCCGCTCGTCCGGCTTCTGCGTGGTGCGGTAGCGGTCGAACCGGTAGCTCGACAGCACCGCCCCCAGCGCCGCGTGCACGCCCAGCGACGCCGGCAGCCCGTCCACGGCGATCGCGCCGATGGAACTGCTCTTCAGCGCGCCGAACGCGGCGCTGCCGGCGGCTTCGGCCGCGTTGGCGTCGATCTCGGCCGCCTTGCCGAGCCCGATCAGCACGATCCGGGACAGGCCCCCGCCCGGCCCGGGCAGCACGAGGCTCTTGTTCTTGCCAAACGAGAACTCGCTCGCCTCCACGGCGCGCGACACGGCACCGCCGGTCGCCTCGTCGGCGGCGCAGAACAGCGCCGGCCGGTCGCCATCCTCGGGCACCAGCAGCGCCAAGGCGCCTCGACCCGGCAGGGCAGCACGGGTGTACTCGATGTCCAGCATGGAGAAACGCTCCGGCGTTGCGGTCCCGGTCGCACGGGGCGCGGGAGGGTACCTGGAGTTATCAGCCCGGGGCCGGGCAGCCGCAAGGCCAGGCGGCGTTGCAGGCGCCGGTTCCTTTGCGACGCCCCGCTGCTTTGCAAGCCTTGGCGCCTTCGCCTATCCCCCACACGCATGATCAAAGGCCCTACCGTTCCGCACGATGTTGCAGACCCTGTCGGGGATCCTGGCGCAGACGGCGTGCTGCTCGCCTTGGCCGGGGCGCTCGCGTCGGAAGCGGCAGCGCTGATCCTGAAGATTCGGCGAGGCGGGTTTCGAACCACGTTCAAAGATGACCGGTCCCCGGTCACGGAAGCCGACAGGCAGGCCGAGGCGCTGATCCTGTCCGGTTTGCGCGCGGGCTCTGCGATCCCGGTGATCGCGGAAGAAGAAGCGGCGGCCGGCATCGCGGTGGCGACGGGGGACGCGTTCTGGTTGGTGGATCCGCTGGACGGCACGCGGGAGTTCGCGGCCGGCTCCGACAACTTCACCGTCAACATCGGTCTGGTGCGCCGTGGCCGCGCGGTGCTGGGCGCGGTGGCGCTGCCGGCCTATGGCACGCTGTATCTCGGCCGTGTCGGCGAGGACGGCAGCCGGGTGGCGCTGCGGCGCGACCGGGGAGGCGAGGCGCCGATCGCGGTGCGCGCGCCGCCCGAAGGCGGGCTGTCGGTGCTGGCGTCGCGGCACTATGCGCGCGATCCGGCCCTGCTCGCGTATCTCGGGCGGCAGCGCATCGCCGAGCTCGGCAACATCGGCTCGGCGGTCAAGTTCGTGCGCGTGGCCGAAGGGGTGGCGGACCTTTACCCGCGCCTCGGGCCGACCATGGAATGGGACACCGCTGCCCCGCAGGCGGTGGTCGAGGCGGCAGGGGGCAGCGTGACGCTGTTCGATGGCAGCCCGCTGCGCTACGGCAAGCCGGGCTGGACCAACCCGCACTTCGTTTGCCGGGGCGGGGTGCGCCAGGACGAGGCTGGCCAGGACGAGGCCGGCCGGGACGAGGCCTAGCGGGACGAAGTCCGCCGGGACGGGGCGACGGGAAACGCAACGAGATCGGCATCGGCATGCCTCGACTCCGGGCCCGGGATGCTACAAGGCAGCGCACGCGCCACAGCACCGAGCGGGCCGCGATGGAGATCATGTCGACGCCATGACCGAGCGCCTGGACCCGGACCGAAACGGGATCGACCGCGCCGCCGTCCTGGTATCCGGCGGCCGCCTGGTCGCGTTCGGCACAGAGACCGTTTACGGCCTGGGCGCGGACGCGACCAACCCCCGTGCGGTGGCGGCGGTGTTCGCGGCCAAGAACCGCCCAGCCTTCAACCCGCTGATCGCCCACCTGCCCGATGCCGACGCCGCGTTCCGGCAGGTGGTGGCGACGCCGCTGGCACGGCAGCTGGCCGCCAGGTTCTGGCCGGGGCCGCTCACCCTGGTGCTGCCGCGGCAAGGGGACTCGAGCGTGTGTGCGCTCGCCGCCGCCGGGCTGCCGACGCTGGCGGTACGTGTGCCGGCGGGGCCGGTGGCGGAAGCGCTGCTGCGCGCGGTCGGGCGGCCGGTCGCGGCACCCTCCGCCAATTTGTCCGGACGGGTCAGTCCCAGCACGGCGGCGCACGTGCTGGCCGGACTCGACGGGCGCATCGACGCGGTGCTGGATTCCGGTCCGTGCCGCGTCGGGCTGGAATCGACCGTGCTGGACCTGTCCGGGCCGGAGCCTCGGCTGCTGCGGCCGGGAGGGGTGGCGCTGGAAGCGCTGGAAGCGGTGGCCGGGCCGGTGCTGCGCGATGGCGTCGACGACGCGCGGGCGCCGTCCTCCCCCGGGCAGCTTGCCTCGCATTATGCGCCTCTGCTGCCGCTGCGGCTCGACGCGGTGGCGGCGGGCCGGCATGAGGCGCTGCTGGCGTTCGGACCGGCGTTGTCCGGAACGGGCCTGGTGTGGAACCTGAGCGAGCGCGGAAACCTCGA
>CAXSHC010000150.1:2556-4773 GCA_964236745.1 uncultured Acetobacteraceae bacterium | reverse complement strand
GAGCCGCGAGGGCTTGTCTGGGATCGCGGTGATGAGCATTCCCGGGCATGGCCTTGGGCTCGCGATCCGCGACCGGCTGCGGCGCGCGGCCGCCCCGCGTTCGGGACGCGAGCCATGAGGGAGCAGCTCGACCCCAAGGAGCTGAAAACGCTGTCCGACATCCTGGCGCTGGTGCTGGAAGACCAGCCGGGCCAGGCGGCGAGCGCCCTGGAGGCGGTGCGCGCGCGGGCGCGTCGCAACGGCGTCACCGGCGGGGCGCTGAAGAACCTGTTCGTGGCGATCGCCCCGAACCCGCCGGCCAAGGCGGCGCCACGCCCGCGCGCGCCACGCGGCGGTGCCGCCGGCGCTGCCGGGGCCACGCCTGCCGGCGCCACCGAGCTGCAGGCGTCGCGGGTGCGCATCTCCCACCTCAGCGCGGAGGTCAGCAGGCTGGACCTCGACCTGCGCGGCGCCCATGCCCGGGTGGAAGCGCTTCGGTCCGAGCTTCACCTGACGCGGCAGGCGCGTGCGGAAGCGCAGCAGGCGCTGGTGGCCACGCAGCACGCCGCGCCTCGCCGGATCATGCTGCTGGTGACGGCGCTGTGCGGCCTGCTGATCGGCATCGCCGGCACCAGTGCCGTGATGAGCTTCATGCGCACGGAAGCCCTGGACAATTCGCACTACCTGCAGTGAGCACAACGGGATAAACCGTTGTTCATGCACGAACCTTCCACCATCGCTCCGTTGATCCGGGTGCTCGGCGACCTGCTCGGGCCAGGCGGCCTGCTAACCGATCCCGCGGACACCGCACCGTATTGTTCCGACTGGCGCGGCCTGTATCACGGCCGCACGCCGGCGGTGCTGCGCCCGTCCGACACGGCCGCCCTGGCCGACTGCGTGCGCGCCTGCGCCGAGGCCGGCGCCAGGCTGGTGCCGATGGGCGGCAACACCAGCATGGTCGGCGGCGCCTCGGTGTCGGAGGCAGGCGACGAGCTGGTGCTGAGCCTGTCCCGCATGAACCGGATACGCGCGATCGACCCGGTCGACATGACGGTGACGGTGGAGGCCGGCGTGGTGCTGCAGCGCGCCCAGGAAGCGGCGCGCGACGCCGGCTGCCTGCTGCCGCTGTCGATCAGCTCGGAAGGCTCGGCGCAGGTCGGCGGCGTGCTGGCGACAAACGCCGGCGGCAACACCACCGTGCGCTACGGCAACGCGCGCGAGCTGGTGCTGGGGATCGAGGCGGTGCTGCCGGACGGCAGCGTGTTCGAAGGCCTGCGGCGGCTGCGCAAGGACAACACCGGTTATGCGCTGCGCCAGCTGCTGGTAGGCTCGGAAGGCACGCTCGGCATCATCACCGCCGCCGTGCTGCAGCTGCATCCGCGGCCGCGGCAGGTGGAGGCGGCCTTGTGCGGGGTGGACAGCCCGGAGGCGGCGCTGCGGCTGTTCACCGCGTTCCGGGCCGCGGACCCGACCGCGGTGCAGGCGTTCGAGTACATGTCCGGCACCGGCATGGCGCTGGTGAACGCGCTGATCCCCGGAGCGGTGCTGCCGCTGGGGGCGCCGGCGCCGCACTACGTGCTGGTCGAGCTCGCCACTGCGCGGAATGACGGGGGCTTGCGCGCCCTGCTGGAGGAGGTGCTGGCGGCGGCGCTGGAGGCGGAAGAGGTGTCGGACGCGGTGATCGCGGAGAACGAGACGCAGCGCCTGGCGATCTGGCGCCTGCGCGAGGAGCACGCGGAAGCGCAGAAGCGGGCCGGCGGCAACGTCAAGAACGACGTGTCGGTGCCGGTGTCGCGGGTGCCGGAGCTGATCGCGCGCGCAGGTGCGGCCTGCGAGGCGCTGATCCCGGGCATACGGGTGGCGCCGTTCGGGCATCTCGGCGACGGCAACATCCACTTCAACCTGGTGCAGCCGGAAGGGGCGGATGCCCGGGCCTTCATGGCGCGCGACCACGAGATCATGGACACGGTGTGCGCGATCGTGCGCGAGCTCGACGGCAGCTTCTCGGCCGAGCACGGCGTGGGGCGGTTGAAGCCCTACATGATGCCGGACTGGCGTGGCGGCGCGGAGCTGGACGCCATGCGGCGGATCAAGCGCGCGATCGACCCCAAGGGGATCATGAACCCGGGCAAGATCTTTCCCGACCTGCCGACTGCGTGAACACCGTTCACGCGTCGGGCCAGGCACGCATCGCGGTGCGGATCACGGCGTAGAGCGTGTCGCGCCCTGCCCCGGATG
>CAXSHC010000150.1:0-2546 GCA_964236745.1 uncultured Acetobacteraceae bacterium | reverse complement strand
GCACCGCCATGCCCTGCACCACCGTCATGACGTAGCGGGCGAGGTCGGCCGGATCGGCCGCGGCGCACAGGTCGCCGGCGCGCTGGGCGTGCTCAAGGCGCCGCTGCAGCATCGCCGCCTGGCCTGCGCGCCTGGCGATCAGCTCGCGCCGAATGTGGTCGGCGCCGTCGGAGCAGACCAGGGCACCGTTGGTTTCCAGGCAGCCGGGCGGGTTGGCGCAGTCGGTCTGCACGTCGGCGAAGCCGAACAGGAGGCGTTCGACCACGCCGCGCGCCGTCGGCTGCGCCATGGCACCCTCGAAGAAGGCCATGCAGGTCGACTGGTAGCTGTCGAGCGCCTTGCGGAACAGCTCCTCCTTGTTGCCGAAGGTGGCGTAGAGGCTGGGCTTGGCGATGCCCATGGCGTCGGTCAGGTCGGTCATGGTGGTGCCCTCGAAGCCCTTGCGCCAGAACAGGTGCAGGGCCTTGCCAAGCGCCTCGTCGACGTCGAACTCGCGCGGCCGGCCCATCGCGGTTGATCCTTCTCCTTGAACGGGCACCTGCGGCCCGTCGCGGACGCAACGCTTGACAGCGCCGTTCCGGCATCCCTACCTATCGGTATATTACTTTCCGGTACATTACGGGAGCCCCCGTCTCGGGGGGATCAGGAATGAACGACAGCGACACGCGAACCCGCGGCTCAGTCGAGGACGACGACTGGGATCGGCCCCGCACGGCGGTGGAGCGCCGGGCGTCGCGGCGGCTGCAGCTGTCCGGGGTTGCGGTGCTGGCGGTGCTGGCGGGGGCGGCGGTGTTCACCCTGCGTCACGGCGGTGGCGCCGCGCATGCCGGGATGCCGGCGATGCCGCCGCCGGTGGTGACGGTGAGCGTGCCGATGGAGCGGAGCATCACCCCGTATGCTAGCTTTCTCGGCCAGTTCTCGGCGGTGGACCAGGTCGACCTGCATGCCCAGGTCGGCGGCATCCTGACCGAGATCCACTTCACCGACGGGCAGATCGTGCACAAGGGCGACCTCCTGTTCGTGATCGACCCGCGGCCATACCAGATCAAGCTGGCGCAGGCGGTGGCGCAGGCTCGGGCCGCGAGCGCGCAGCTGACCCTGGCCGGCAGCGAGCTGTGGCGGGCGAAGCAGCTCAAAAGCACCGATTTTGGCACCGCCCAGCAGGTCGACCAGCGCAGCGCTACGCAGCTGGCCGACCAGGCGTCGCTGGACCAGGCCCGGGCGGCGATACAGGACGCGCAGCTCGACCTCGAGTACTGCCAGGTGACGGCGCCGTTCACCGGCCGGATCAGCTCGCACCGCGCCTCGGTCGGCAGCCTGGTGGACGGCAGCCGTGGCGGCAACGCGGCCAACACGCTGCTCACCACCATCGTTTCGCTGGACCCGATCCACGTCGACTTCGACATGAGCGAGGCGGACTACCTGTCGTACCAGCGCACCCTGCAGAAGGTGGGGCAGAAGGCGGGCACAGCACCGGACCGTACCGTGCAGGTCAGCCTGGCCGACGAGACGCACTCGACGCGTACCGGCACGCTGGACTTCCTCGACAACGCGGTGGACCGCGGCAGCGGCACCATCCATGCCCGCGCCACCGTGGCGAACCCGTCGCTGTTCCTGGCACCGGGCGAGTTCGCGCGCCTGCGGCTGCCGATCACCGGGCAGGAAACCGTGATGCTGGTGCCGGCGGCGGCGGTGATGCTGGACCAGTCGCAGCAGCTGGTGCTGACGGTGGCGCCTGATGGCACCGTGGTGCCGAAGCTGGTGCAGACCGGCGGGCTGGAGCGCGGCCTCAGGATCGTGCGGTCGGGGCTGAAGCCCACCGACCGCGTCATCATCGACGGGCTGATGCGCGCCCGGCCCGGCACCAAGGTCAACCCCGCCGCCGGCACCATCCGGCTCGCCGCCGCCGACGACCAGGGCTGAGGGAACCCGCTTCCATGCGCCTGTCCCACGTGTTCATCGACCGGCCGATCCTGGCGACGGTGCTGAGCGTCTTCATCACCCTGATCGGGCTGGGGGCGCTGTTCACCCTGCCTATCGCGCAGTATCCCGAGATCGCGCCGCCGACCATCCAGGTCACCACTTCCTATCCGGGCGCGTCGGCGTCGGTGATCGCGGAAACGGTGGCGACGCCGCTGGAGCAGCAGATCAACGGCGTGCAGGACATGCTTTACCTGAGCAGCCAGGCGACCGGCGACGGCAAGCTCACCATCACCGCCACCTTCAAGCTCGGCACCAACCTCGACACCGCCGAGGTGCTGACGCAGAACCGCGTGTCGATCGCCCTGCCCCGGCTGCCGCAGGACGTGCAGCGCCAGGGCATCACGGTGCAGAAGGCGACGCCGAACATCCTGTTGGTGGTGCACCTGATCTCGCCGGACGGGACGCGCGACCAGCTCTACGTTTCCAACTACGCCACGCTGCACGTCAAGGACGTGCTGTCGCGCTTGAACGGCGTCGGCAATGTGCAGCTGTTCGGCAACCGCGACTATGCGATGCGCATCTGGCTCGACCCGGACAAGATCGCTGCCTACGGCATGACCGGC
>CAXSHC010000149.1:6337-7413 GCA_964236745.1 uncultured Acetobacteraceae bacterium | reverse complement strand
ACCAGCGCGGCGAGGCCCGGCGCCACGCCGTCCGCGCCCGGCCCGGCGCCGGCGTGGCGATGCCGCTCGCCTGGCGCGAGGTGACGGCAAAGCTCGACCCCGCCGCCTTCACCGTGCGCACCGTCCCCGACCGCCTGGCGCGTCGCAAGGCTGACCCTTGGGCCGGCTTCGCCGAAGCCGCGCACCCCCTGCCCAACCTGCCGACCAAACGCTCAACCAAGGGATAACCACATGGCCGATCGTCCAAGCTGGCGCGGGCAGCTTCGCCTGGCGCTGGTGTCCTGCCCGGTGGCGCTCTACAGCGTGCGCCAGCCCAAGGAGGAGCTGCACTTCCACTTCATCAACCCGCACACCGGCAACCGCGTGCGCATGGTGACGCAGGATTCCGAAACAGACGAGGAGCTGCAGCGCAAGGAGCTGCAGCGCGGCTACGAGTTCAAGAAGGACCACTACGTCCTGCTGAACGACGAGGACTTCGAACGGGCGCGCATCGAAAGCTCCACCGTGCTGAGCATCGACAAGTTCGTCCGCGCCGACAGCATCGACCCGATCTACTACGACGACAGCTACTACCTGGTGCCGGACGGCGGCGGCCGCGACGCCGCCGACGACGTGTTCGTGGTGCTGCGCGAGGCGATCGCGAAAACCGGGCGCATGGCCCTGTCCCGGCTGGTGATCGCCAGGCGCGAGCGCGCGGTGGCGCTGATGCCGATGGACCGCGGCATCGTGCTGCACACCCTGCACGACACGCGCGAGATCACCGCGCCCACCAAGCTGTTTGAGGACATCCCCGACAGCACGCCCGACAAGGAGATGGTGGCGCTGGCGGTGCAGCTGATCGACCGGCAGACCGCCACCTTCCGCCCGGGCGACATGGACGACCGCTACGAGGCGCGGCTGCGCGAGGTGATCAAGGCCAAGATCGACGGCGCGGAGGTTTCGGTGCCGGAGGAAGAGGAGGAACAGGACAACGTGGTGGACCTGATGAGCGCGCTGCGACGCAGCCTCGGCGAGCCCAGGGAAGCGCCGGCGAAGAAGGCGGTGGCCACGAAAAAGACGGCGAAAGCCGCCGCCGA
>CAXSHC010000149.1:0-6327 GCA_964236745.1 uncultured Acetobacteraceae bacterium | reverse complement strand
CGACAAGCCCGCGGCGAAGAAGCCCGCCCAGCCGAAGCGTAGAAGCGCCTGATCCTCCTCACGCTGTTCCGGCCGCCATGGCAGCGGTCGGCACCGGCGTGGGTTGGCCCAGCAGCCGGCGGAACAACACCGTGACGCACGACAGCAGCAGCAACGCCACCCCGATCAGCCCGGCATGCAGCAGCCAGAACCGCGCCCCGTCCATCCGGCCCACCAGCCCGGCCAGCCATCCCACCGTGAGGTTGGCCCCGAACAGTTGCAGCATGTAGCCGTTGACCACCGTGGCGCCCAGCGCCCGCGGTGCCAGCCGCGAGTAGAGCGCCAGCCCGATCGGATATAGGTTGGAAAAGCCGAAATCGTTGACCACGTGGAACAGCAGCGCCCAGCCGAGCCCGATCCGGTGCGTGCCCGCCTGCCACGAGGCCGCCACCAGCACCAGCGGCGCCAGCGCCAGCAGCACCACGCCCGCCGTCATGCGCACGATCTCGTCCGGCAGCGGACGGTGCCGCCCCCACCAGCGCCAGAATCCCATCGACACCAGCAGCGTGCCGATCGCGACCAGCGCGTCAAGCGACACCAGCCAGCTCACCGGCATGAGGCGGCCGGCGACCCGGAGCGCGTAGTGCGCCTGCCCCCACAGCAGGTAGCCGTTGAACACCTCCATGTTGCCGACCGAGGCCAGCGCCAGCACCGGCAGCAGCAACACCAGCACCGCGACCACGCGCCGGTCCCGGCGGGTGAGCGACGGTGCCACCACGTGGCCGTCGCGCATCGGCTCCGGCGGCAGGGTGCGCAGGCCGCGCAGATAGGTCAGCAGGCCCAGCAGCATGCCGACCCCGGCGGCGGCGAAACCCCAGTGCCAGGCATAGCGCTCGCCCAGCGTGCCGCACACCAGCGGTGACACCACCACCGCGATGCTGGTGACCAGGTTGTAGAGCTGGAACGCATCCGCGCGCCGCGTGTCCGCCGGCCCGTAGAGCCCGCCCACCTGCGCCTTGAGGCTGCCGGCACAACCCAGGCCGGCGAGCAGGCAGGCCAGCGCCACCAGGAAGCTTCGGTCGAACGCCAGCAGGAAGTGCCCCGCCGTCATCAGCACCGTGCCCAGGACGATGGTGCGCGTGCGCCCCAGCAACCGGTCCGCCAGCAGCCCGCCGGCGATCGGCGTGGCCCAGATCAGCGCGGAATACAGCCCCATGATCGCCGAGGCCAGCGCCGTGCCTGAGGACGGACCCGTCACCCAGCCGAGCATTGTCCGGAATCGCCCGAAGCCCCAGACGTGCTCGACGTGCCCGGGTCGAAGCAGCTCACCGGCCAGGTAGAGCACCAGCAGCGACTGCATGCCGTAGAGCGAGAACCCGACCCAGCCCTCGGTCAGGGCCAGCACCGCGAGCCCGCGCGGGTGACCGAAGAAGGCGCGGTCGGTCACCCGGCGTGAACGCTGTTCAAACGGCGAGGATCAGGTGGCGGGATAGTCGGTGGCCAGCCCCTGGTCGCGCCACGCGGCGATCTCCTCCACGCGCTGCTTCAGCCGCTTCGACACCGCATCGTGCCCCCAGGCGCCCAGCACGAAGTGGCGCGGCGGGGAGTCGATCTCGGTGACATGGATCATCGCTTCCGCCGCCCGCACCGGGTCGCCGGCCTGCTTGCCGCTGATCTCGGCCGTGCCCTTCAGCCGGGCGCCGGCGGTGTCGGCATAGTCGGCGATGCGGTTCGGGGTCTGCTTCAGCGAACGCCCGGCCCAGTCGGTGCGGAACGGGCCCGGCTCGACGCAGGTGACCTTGATGCCGAGCGGCGCGGTTTCCACCGCCAGCGCGTCCGACCAGCCTTCCACCGCGTGCTTGCTGGCGGCGTAGTAGCCGGAGCCCGGGAAGCCGACCAGGCCGGCGACGGAGGTGATGTTGATGATGTGCCCGCGCTTCTGCGCCCGCATGGTCGGCAGCACCGCACGGGTGAGCGCGAACAGGCCGAACACGTTGGCGTCGAACTGGGCGCGTATCTCCGCCTCGATGCCTTCCTCGGCCGAGGCCTGGTAGCCGTAGCCGGCGTTGTTCACCAGCACGTCGATGCGGCCGAACCGCTCGGTCGCCGCCTTCACGCCGGCCTCGACCTCCTGCTGCTTCGTGACGTCGAGCCCGAGCGGAAGAGCGCGCTCGCCCGCGCCCTCGACCAGCCCGGCGACGCGGCCGGCATCGCGCGCCGTCACCACCGCGCGCCAGCCGCGCCCGAGCACCAGCTTCGCCAGCTCCAGGCCGAAGCCGGTGGAGCAGCCCGTGATGAACCAGACCGGGGTTGTGTCGGATGCCATGATCGTTCCTTCTCGAGAGCCGCCGGACCATGAACGGCCGGTGGTCGCGTGCGTTTCCCTGTCCTCGCGCGACGCGCCACGGCGGCGGAGCGCCATCGCACCCCACCGATGACGGCTCCATCCCTGAGGCGGAAGCTGACGTCGTCGACGTCCGCCGGAGAGCTGCCCGTTTCGGCGTGGCTGGCCGGCCTCCGACTTCAACCGCTTGCTCCGGGAGGGCACGGGAAGGCGGCGAAGGTTTGTTGATGCCTCGGTGTCTGATCGCAGTGCGCTCGGCCTGTTCCAAGGAACCAAGGATTTTATTGGTTGTGGTCCAACTACCTCCAGCCGTATGCCTATCGAAACGATAAAGGTGATGCGTGCGAAGCTTCTCGTGGTTGGCGTTCATCCCCGTCCTGATGGATCCGGGCCTGCCGGCCAGCGCCGCCACCGCCCCTCTCAGGATCAACGTCAAGATCGTTGGCAGCGCGCCTATTATTGTGGAGGGTCTTCGCACCTGTCTCGGCAACAAGATCATAGAGCATGGTGGCTATACGCTGGTCGACAAGCTGCCGATCGCCGAAGTGCTAGTGTTCGCCAACACCGATGTAGAAGACGACGTGAACAAGGAAGGCGTTTCACTTGCCATGGCATACGTCGACCACGTCGATGCAGTCCGGTTGGCCAAGTCACTCGTGATCGGGCAGCACCCGACGACTGATGCTGATGTCAGGGCAGCGATGCGCGACCTCCTTGCCTCCGGCGGAAGCGTGGACCGGCTCAATGTCGCGCACGTGGGCCGACCTAGTGAATCCGCAATCCAGGACTTATGTGTCTCGATAGCAAAGGAGTTTGCAACCGTGTTTCCTTCATCCACCAAGGAATAGGCGGTAATCAGCGGGTGCTCGGCCTGCTTCTTCCGGTATCGGACAATCTGAACGCCCTATGGAGTCATCCGGGCATGTCCAAGGCCTGTCAGCCGAGCTGCCCGTTGATTGCAGGAAATCCGGGTTAGCAGGATTTCATCGGGACGCTTGGCTTCCCGGGTGCATCTCGTTGATCGTCGGGCTCCGCATCCAGGGCACCATCCGACCGATCCGGATCGGGACCCGTTCTAGATGTCGCTGCCCGGATGGGCGTCGGCCGGCGCCTCGTCGCGCAGGTAGGGCTCCACCACGCCCTGCAGCTTCATGGTCATCGGGCTGCCGTCGCGGGCCATGGTCTTGCCGACGGCGACGCGGACCCAGCCTTCGCTGACGCAGTATTCCTCCACGTTGGTCTTCTCGACCCCGTTGAAGCGGATGCCGATGCCGCGCGCGAGCAGGGCCTCGTCGAAATGCGCGCTCCTGGGGTTGATGGCGAGGCGGTCGGGCAGTTCTGCGGTCATGGCACGGTTCCGGTGCTGGCAGGGGTGCTAGGAGTGGGGGCAGGCCGGCGGGCCCGGGCGGCGGCTGCATACCACAGCCCGGCCAGGAAGAAGCCTACGTAGTAACCGATGTCGGCACCACCCAGCAGGCGCGCCACCGAGCCGGTGTAGAGGTCGCTGGCCGAGAACAGCGCGATCGTGAGCACGGCGGTGGACAGGAAGATGGTGGCGCCGCGCGTCCATCCCGGCGGGTCGGGCTCCCCGCTCCGCCGCCGGAGGAGGTACCAGTCGGCCAGCACGATGCCGATCCAGGGCGCGATCCAGTACAGCGTCACCAGGAGGTAGCTGGTATAAAGGTCGGCGTAGCGCCCGGCGCCGGCGACGGCCAGGAGAAAGCCCAGGCTCGCGGTCACCACGGCGGCGACCACGCGCGGCACCCGTATCCCGGCGGAGATCAGGCTGTAGGCGGCGGTGTTGTCGTTGACCGAGTTGCCGGTGATCGAGGACAGCGCGATCGCCGCCAGGACCACCGGCCCGAGCGGCCCGGCCTGGTGCTGCAGGCTCGTGATCACCGCGACGGGTGACGCGTCGCCAATGCCGCCGGCGGTGAGCAGCCCCAGAAGCTGGAACGGCATCGCCGAGCCCAGCAGCCCGGCCAGCGCCAGCCACGCCACCCGCCCCGGCGGGCTGTCGGCCGGAAGGTAGCGCGTGTAGTCCGACGAGTACGACGCCCAGGACAGGTTGAAGCTGGCCAGGATCGCCGTCGCCAGCACGATCGTCGCGATGGCAGGCGTGTGCGCCGCCACCGGAACGCCCCCGGCGCGAACCACCACCAGAACCCCGATCGCGCCCAGCGCCACGAGCAGCAGGCCGCCCAGGTATTTCTGCAGCGCCTGCACCACGTGGTGCCCCCAGATGCTGGCCACCATCTGTGCCAGCACCAGCACGCCGAGCGGGATGAAGAACGGCGTGCCTATGCCGCCCAGCGCCAGCAGGGCGACCAGCGCGGCTGCGGCCGGAACGTTGTTCACCGCGTCCCAGCCGATGCAGTAGATCCAGTTCAGGAACGCGGGCAGCCGCAGGCCGGCGCGCCCAAGCACCCGGCGCGAGGCTTCCATCTGCGGCAGGCCGGTGCGTGGCCCCATCGCCGCCGCCAGCGCCACCGGCGTGGCACCCAGAAGGTTGCCGGTGACGATCGCCAGCAGGCCGGAGCGCAGGTCCAGCCCGAGATGCACCAGCAGCACGCCGGTCACCCATCCGCCGGGACCAAGGTTGGGCGAGAAGTGGCTCCAGAACACGCGGTCGAGCCGCATGGTCTTCAGCGCGGGCGGCACCGGCTGCAGCACCGCGTCGGCGCCGGTGCCTTCCATCGCCGTCCTCCAGAACCGTCCCGCCATCCCCGCCTCGCATCCGGAGCGGGCATGGTGGCAGAGCACGGGCGCGAAATGAACAATCGCGCCGGATCGGGCGTTGGGCTCCGGCAACCAGAAGAAAGCTCAATCCGCATGGACAAGCACGCATCCGCCGTCTGGGAAGGCGGCCTGAAGGACGGCCGCGGCCAGATCAGCACCGAGAGTGGCGTGCTGAGCGCCTCGCCCTACGGCTTCAACACCCGGTTCGAGGGCAAGAAGGGCACCAACCCGGAGGAGCTGATCGCCGCCGCGCATGCCAGCTGCTTCGCCATGGCGCTGTCGATGATCCTGGGCGAGGCCGGGTTCACCGCCACGCGCATGGACAGCAAGGCGGCGGTGACGCTGGACAAGGTAGGCGACGGCTTCGCAGTGACGAAGTCGCACCTGACCCTGTCGGCGACGATCCCGAACATCGACCACGCGCAGTTCAAGGAACTGGCGGACAAAGCCAAGGCCGGCTGCCCGATCTCCAAGCTGCTGAACGCCGAGATCAGCCTGGACGCCACTCTGGCCTCGTAGCGCCGGTCGGGGACGGCGGGATTAATCCCCCGTCGCCCCCGGTTCCTCAGCGGCGTGGACGCATGCTGCGCGCGCTGGCCACGTCGAGAACGCCGATCAGGACCACCGTCAGAAGGGCAGCCGTGCGGTTTCCCTTGCCAGGCCGGCCACGCCCGTAGCCGCCGACCAAGCTGGCAAGGTCGAGCGCGTCGCCGCCGACCCGGCCCCAGACCCACGGCGTCGGGTCGGCGGCGGTCAGCAGCCCGATCCCGGTCGCGACCTCGCGCAGCCCATAGAGCCGGGCGACGCCGGTGCGCCGGCCGCCCATCATGCCGAGCAGCCGTCCCGCCCCGGCGAGCTCGGCGGCGCCAAGCACGATGCTGAGCCAGCCCAGCGCGTTCGCGGCGCGTCGGGCGGTGGGACGGGTCATGCTGGCCATGTCGGTTCTCCGGAGGCGGTGCATCCCGCCTTCCGATCAAGACGCGCACCGGGCCGCCGGGATGCACCGCCCCGCCCGCCCGTCGCACGCGGTTCCGCTTTGCGACGGCGCGCGATATACCCCCGTACGCCAACTACCCGCGACATTTCTCAAGGATCGATCATGGACCAGGACTACAAGGTCAAGGACATCTCCCTCGCCGGATGGGGCGCCAAGGAGATCTCCATCGCCGAAGGCGAGATGCCCGGGCTGATGGCGCTGCGCGACGAGTTCGGCGCGAGCCAGCCGCTGAAGGGCGCCCGCATCGCCGGCTGCCTGCACATGACGA
>CAXSHC010000148.1:0-7425 GCA_964236745.1 uncultured Acetobacteraceae bacterium | reverse complement strand
CCAGCGCCCGCAGGAGCGCAGCACCATCCGGCAGCCCCGGGGCGACCAGCGCATCCGGCATCAGCCGGCCTTGCCGACCTCGACCAGCGTCCACGGCTTTCCCGCCTCGCCCGGCGTCAGCCAGAGCGGCGCCGCGTTGGGCAGGCGCACGTTGGCCGGCAGCCCCATGGCGTGGCGAAGGGCGCGGAACATGGCGCCGTGGCAGACCACCAGGACGGTGCCCTCCACCGCTGTCGCCCGGTCCACCGCGTCAACCGCGCGCGCCGTCAGCGCCTCGAACGGCTCGGCGCCTTCCGGGGTGTAGTCGCCGGCGATCCAGCTGTCGTACCAGTCCCCCATCGGCTGGCCTTCCTGGACGCCGAAGCACACCTCCTGCAGGTCCGGCTCGATCGACAACGGCAGGGAAACGCCGTCGCGCGCCGCCAGCGCCTCCACCACCAGCTCGGCGGTGCGGTAGGCGCGCATCAGCGGCGACGACACCACCCGCACGATCGGCGCGTGGTCGTGCCAGTGCTCGGCCATGATGGCGGCGGCCCGCCTTGCCTGCGCGATGCCGGTCTCGTTCAGCGCGATGTCCGAGCGTCCCTGGCTCAAACCGCGGGCGTTCCAGTCGGTTTCGCCGTGGCGCAGGTACCAGAACGGGCGGGAAGCCAGCGTTGCCGTCATGCGTGAGCCTTCAATCGAACAAGGAGCTGACCGAGCTTTCGTCCGACACCGCGCGCATGGCGTTGGCGAGAAGCTGGGCGATGGAGATCTGGCGCATGTTGGGTGCCAGGCGCACCGCCTCGGTGGCGAGGATGCTGTCGGTGGTGGTCATCATCTCGATCGGCGACGACGCCACCCGCGACACGGCCCCTCCGGTCAGCACGCCATGGGTGACATAGGCGCCGACCGCCGACGCGCCCCGGCCCATCAGGGCGTCGGCCGCGTTACAGAAGGTGCCGCCGCTGTCGATGATGTCGTCGATCAGCAGGCAGTAGCGCCCCCCCACGTCGCCGATCACGTTCATCACCTCCGACATGCCGGCGCGCTCGCGCCGCTTGTCGATGATGGCGAGGTCGACGTTCAGCCGCTTGGCCAGCTGCCTAGCCCGCACCACGCCGCCCACGTCGGGCGAGACGATGATCAGGTCGCGCGTGTCGTGGCGTTCCTTGATGTCGCGGGCGAACAAGGGAGCCGCGAACAGGTTGTCCACCGGGATGTCGAAGAAGCCCTGGATCTGCCCGGCATGGAGGTCCAGCGTCAGCACGCGGTGAGCGCCCGCCTCCACGATCAGGTTGGCCACCAGCTTGGCGCTGATCGGCGTGCGCGGCCCGGACTTCCGGTCCTGTCTCGCATAGCCGAAATACGGGATGACCGCGGTGATCCGCCGCGCCGAGCCCCGGCGCAGCGTGTCGATCATGATCAACAGCTCCATCAGGTTGTCGTTGGTCGGGTAGCAGGTGCTCTGCACCACGAACACGTCCTCGCCGCGGACGTTCTCCTGGATCTCGACGAAGATCTCCATGTCGGCGAAGCGGCGCACCAGCGCCTTGCACAAGGGCAGGTTCAGGGCGGTGGCGACCGCCTCGGCCAAGGGCCGGTTGCTGTTGCAGGCGACGATCTTCATGACACCAGGCTCCGACGCCGCCTTGCCGCCCAGCCACCAGATGTGCCGGAAGAACCGAGGCCGTCGCCTTCTAGCAACGCCCCCCAATCCTGTCACGCCGGCGAGAGGCGGCAACAACGGCTTGGCGGTATCGTTTTATGCCAGTGTCGTTCCAGGCCGGGGTCGTTCGGGACGCGTCGTTCAGGAAGCCGGCGGCCGACGCGGCTTGCCCTCGTTGTTGCTGATTACCTCGTGGATGCCGCCCGACGCTTCCTGGGCCGCCGCGATGGCGACGTCGCCCCAGAACCCGTCCAGCGAGTGCGCCGGCACGTCGTGCAGCTGCGTGGCCTTTCCCGCCTCGTGGCCGCGAGCGTTGCGCACCGTCCAGGTGATCTCGACGTGCTGCATGTTCTTCGCCTTTGGATCGGGCGCCGACACCGAAACGTGGCCGGACACGGTGTAGTCGGCACGCCTGGCATCGGTTTGCAGCGTATCGTGCTCGTCCGGCAGCAGCACCGCCATCTGCCTCGCAAGCTCGATGTTGCCGTTGCCCGGCGCGCCGGTGACGCCGGTGAACCAGATCCGCGTGGTCCGGTTCAGCAGGCTGTTCGGGTCGGCCTGCGCTTCCCGGGCCTGGATGCCGCTCAGCATGGCGTTGATCTGTGCCGCCGCCAGGGAAGCGTTGGCGTGCAGCAGCTCCGGATCGGCGCTGATCCAGGAGCCGGCCGGCAACGGCGTGCCGTCCTCGGACGCCTGCACCCGGCCATTCGGGCCGACGATGCGGTAGGTCGGCAACACCTCCGCGCCCCGCAGCCGGGCCGTCACCTCCAGGTGCCAGTCACCGCGACGCACCGGCTGCGCCACGGCCGGCACCTCCTTCTGCAGCAGCGACACGGTCAGCGCCTCGCTCCAGATGCGCGCCTCGCGGTTGGCCAGCATGGCGCCGCGCGGCACCGGAACGTCGAGCCGGCTCGGCGGCGGCACCGCCAGGCGCAATGCGGCAGCACCCGGATTCTCCGCGAAGGGCTGGGGAAGATCGCCGCAACAGGAAAGCGACAGGAGGAAGGGCAGCAGCAGCAGGCGGCGCATCACGACGCGATCACCGAGATCTGGTGCCCGATCGCACCGCCGCCCGACAAGGTACGGCGGCGGTGGCTGAAGAACCGCGCCTCGTCGAGGCGGGTGTCGCAGCCGAGCGCCTCGACCCGCCCGATGCCGCAGGCGCGCAGCCGCGCCAGGCAGTAGCCGGACAGGTCGAACTGCAGCCGGTCATCCTGGCCGGGAGCGAAGAAGCGGTCCGGGTCCGGCAGCGTCGCGGCCGCAACCACGGCCTCCCGCAGCTCGGACCCGACCTCGTAGCTTTCCTGGGCGATGCAGGGGCCGACCACGGCTGCGATCTCCTCGGCACCCAGCCGGCGCATCGCTGCGACCGTTCCCTCCAGGATGCCGCCAGCGGCGCCGCGCCAGCCGGCATGGGCGGCGCCGACGATGCCGCGGGCGCGGTCGGCGAACAGCACGGGCGCGCAATCGGCGGTGATCACGCCGAGCGCCAGGCCGGTCCGGTCCGTGACCAGGGCGTCGGCGCGCGGGCCCTCGCCCGGCTGCCACGGCTCGGCCACGGTCGCGACCGCGTTGCCATGCACCTGGGTGATGCCGAGCAGCCGGTCCGGGGCGACCCCTATGGCATGGGCGACGCGTCGGCGGTTCTCGCGCAGGGCGTCCGGCGCGTCGCCGGTGCCCATGCTGCAGTTCAGGCTGGCATAGGGGCCCTCCGACACGCCGCCGATCCGGGTGAAGAAGCCGTGGCGAAGCGGCGACAGCAGCGCCGACCGCAGAAACACGGGCCCGGTATCTGTGTCGCTCACGACGCCTCCTTCATGCCGAAGCCCGGCAGGGTGCCCATCGACGGGTGGCACATCCCCAGCACCTTGAACAAGCGTCCCATCCGTTCCGGCGCCGCCAGCCGGTGCGCCGCGTCCACCAGTGCCCGGGCCTGCTCCGGCGGCTGGTTCCGCGCCAGCCGCTCGGTGCGTGCGAACAGCCCGAGTCCGCCCAGAAACGCGCCCTGCCCGTCCGGCCCGTGCACCGCCGCCCCAGCGTCCCGGGCCAGATGCGCCAGCAGGGGGAAGTCGACATGGGCGGTGAGGTCGGCCTCGCCCGGATGCTCCAGCGGCGGGGACGGGTGGCCGTCGCGAAGCGCCTGCAGCGTGTCGCCGGTGCCAGGGCGGTCGGGACCGTAGTCCAGGAACAGGGCGGCACCGGGGTGGCGCGACAACCGTCCGGCCAGGTGCCGCACGATCTCCATCGCCGGCTCGCACAGTTCCAGCACGTCGCCGGGCGCCACCGACCGGCCAGGCAGTGCGACCGGCTGCGCCGGCGTGTCGCGCAGCACGAAACCGCCAGCCTCGACCCAGCGCTCCATCCAGCCGCTGGCGGTGCGCACCAGCTGCCGGATCGGCAGGGCGTCGAGGAACTCATTGCCGAGCAGGATGAAGGGCACGTCCGGCAGGTCATGGAGGCGGTCGTGCCAGGTGGGTGCTGCGCCGGTGCCGGACAGCGCCCCGGCCTGATGCGCCCGCAGCCGCGGCGAGGTTTCGACCAGGTGCAGCCGGATCGCCCGGCCGAACGCGGGTGCCACGCGGAACACCAGCCGCAGCGCGTCGACCATCAGCGTGCCGCGTCCGGGACCGGCCTCGACCAGCAGCACCGGGTCCGGAGCTCCCATCGCCTGCCACGTTTCCGCCGCCCAGGCGCCCAGGATCTCGCCAAAGGCCTGGGAAATCTCGGGGGCTGTGGTGAAGTCGGCGAACGGATCGCGCCCGGCGTAATAGGCGGCGTTGGCGCGGGCCATGAAGCGATCGAGCCGCTCGGAGTCGCCTGCCGTCCCGGTCAAGCGGGATCCTGCACCGCGAGCGGCAGCAGCACCGGCGCGCGGCGGGCGTACAGGATCAGGCCGATGCCGGCGATCGCCATCGGGATGCACAGAAGCTGGCCCATGGTGGTGCCGAAGGCGAGGTAGTTCAGGAACGCGTCCGGCTGGCGGAAATGCTCGGCGAAGGCGCGCAGAATGGCGTAGCCGAGCAGGAACGCGCCGGTCAGCAGCCCCGCACGCTCGCGCACGGATCGCCTGCGCGCCAGGAAAAGCATGACGGCGAGCAGCACCACCCCTTCCAGCAGCGCCTCGTAAAGCTCGCTCGGATGGCGCGGCAGGTTGTCGACGCGCGGGAAGATCATCGCCCAGGGCAGCGACGGATCGGTGGGGCGTCCCCACAGCTCGCCGTTGATGAAGTTGGCGCAGCGGCCGAGCCCGAGCCCGATCGGGACCTCCACCGCCAGCCGGTCGGCGAAGCCAAGCAGCGGGATGCCGCGCCTGCGCGTGAAGATCACCAGCGCCACCACCACGCCCAGCACGCCGCCATGGAAGCTCATGCCGCCGTGCCACAGCTCCAGCATCGCCATGGGATGCGAAAGATACAGGCCAGGCTGGTAGAACAGCACGTAGCCGAGCCGCCCGCCGAGCACGACGCCGAGCGTGGCCCAGGTCAGGAAGTCGTCCACCTGGAGCAGCGTCGCTACCTGCGGCGCTCGCAGCGCCATGCGCCGCATCACGCGCCAGCCGATCACCAGCGCCACGATATAGGCGAGCGCGTACCAGCGGATCGCAAACGGGCCCAGATGCACCAGCACCGGATCGAAGTCGGGGAACACGAGCACGGGCAGCATGGGCGGGAACGATCCTTGAAGCGTCTGGAAGTCGGGGGAAGCGTCTAGAGATAAGGATCGGGGGAGTTAAGCAGGGAAACGTAGCGGCGCACCCCTTCCTCCAGCGGCGTGAACTGGCCGGCATAGCCGGCGTCGCGCAGCCGCGTCATGTCGGCGCAGGTATAAGACTGGTACTGGCCACGCAACGCGTCCGGCATGGAAACGAACTCGACCCGGCGCGGCTGGCCGGCGGCGTCGCACACCGCATGAGCCAGGTCGAGATAGGAGCGGGCGACGCCGGTGCCGAGGTTGAACAGCCCGCTCGGGCCCGGCGTGTCCAGCAGCCACAGCAGCACGTCCACCACGTCGCCGACCCACACGAAGTCCCGTGCCTGCGCCCCATCGGCCAGGCCCGGCCGGTCGGAGCGGAACAGCCGGGCCAGCCCGCCCGCCGCCACCTCGTCGTGCTTCACCTTGACCACCGAGATCATGCCGCCCTTGTGATACTCGTTCGGGCCGTAGACGTTGAAGAACTTGAGCCCGGCCCAGCGCGGCGGCGCCGGCCGGCCGGTCACGACCTGCCTGCGCACCCACAGGTCGAAGGCGTGCTTGGACCAGCCATACAGATTGAGCGGCCGGAGGCGGTCGAGGCCGGACGGATCGTCGGAGAACGCGCCCTCGCCGCTCGCGGCGCCATAGGTCGCGGCGGAGGACGCATACAGGAACGGCACTGCGTGGGCCGCGCACCAGCCCCACAGGCGCTGCGACAGCGCCACGTTGCTTTGCCACACGAGGTCGCCGTCGCGGGCGGTGGTCTCGCTGATCGCCCCCAGATGCACCACCGCGTCGAGCGGGGGCGCCGCGTCCAGGAACGCGTCGAGCTGTTCCGGTGCCAGCAGGCGCTGCGGCGGGTGGCGGCCAAGGTTGCGCCACTTGTTGTCGGCGCCGAGCCGGTCCAGCACCACGGTCTCGCGGCCGCGCGCCTGCAGCGAGGCATGGAGGCACGAGCCGATGAAGCCGGCGCCGCCGGTGAGCAGGATCATGCGCCGCTTATAGGCGAGGTGCTGACCGATAACAGCGGGAGCGGTGACACGGGGTGTTGGGCGCACCATAGTACAAGCCTCGTCACGCGACCGGGCGCGCCCGGGGGAGACACGACATGGCCGAACGGTCCCGCATCTTCGACGACTTCGCCGGCGTCGCCGGTGGCGCATTTTCCGCCCTGGCCGGGATACGCGAGGAGCTTGGCGCGCTGGTGCGTGCCCGGGTCGATGAGGCGCTGTCGGCGTTGTCGCTGGTGCGGCGCGAGGAGTTCGACGCGGTGAGCGAGCTCGCCGCCAATGCCCGCGACGCGCAGGAAGCCGCGACGGTGCGGATCGCGCTGTTGGAAGCACGGCTGTCCGCGCTGGAAGCGCTGAGCGGCAACGTGCCCGCGGCCACCTCCCTGCACGATCACGGCGCCGCTGGTGCCCCCGGCGGGCCGCCGCCGCGGAGCGACCTCCCGCCCGAGGCGCTGCCGCTGGCGGAGTGAGCATCGCCGCGGAACCGCCACCTGAACGGCGTCACGGCGCCGTCGGCGTCCCGGGGCAGTACCCGCGCTTGCAGCCGGAACGCCGCACCCATACGCTTGCCATGGGTGGATCCCGGGTATGGCGGATGGCTGATTCGCAGAGTCGGACCGCTTCACCAGGCTGGGAGGGGAAACCCGGTTCGCAGACACGGGGCCCGGCATTCACCGGGCCGCCCTCCATTGCCGGGGAGCCAACATGCCTGCCTTGGACATCCAGACCAGCCAGCCCGCCTCCAACCCGCTCGACGTGATGGAACAGATCGTCGGCGGCTATGAATGGGCCTTCGACCGCCGCACCGACACCGAGATGGCGGCCGAGGCGCCGGGCAAGTGGTGCGACTACGGGCTCTATTTCTCCTGGTCGCGCGAGATCAGCGCGATGCACTTCACCTGCGCCTTCGACCTGAAGGTGCCGGGCACGCAGCGTCGTGCCCTGTTCGAGCTGCTGGCGCTGGCCAACGAGCGGCTTTGGATCGGCCATTTCGGCATGGACCCCGAGGACGGCATGCCGTTGTTCCGCCATTCGGTGCTGCTGCGCGGCACCAGCGGCGCGTCGGTGGAAAGC
>CAXSHC010000147.1:0-7442 GCA_964236745.1 uncultured Acetobacteraceae bacterium | reverse complement strand
TGAAGGCGCCGCGCTCGTGGCCGAACAGCTCGCTCTCGATCAGCTCGCGCGGGATCGCCGCCATGTTGATCGCCACGAACGGCCCGCCCCGCCTGCGCCCGTAGTCATGCAACGCCCGCGCCACCAGCTCCTTGCCGGTGCCGCTTTCGCCATTGACCATCACCGTGAGGTCGGCCGTCGTCAGCCGGGCGATGATGCGGTAGATGTCCTGCATCGCCACCGACCGGCCGATCAGCGGCATGCGCTCGTCGGTATCCGCCGGCGGGGGCCGTTCCGCCGCCCCGCTCGCGGGCGCCGCCAGCGCCCGTCCCACCACCGACAACAGCTCCTTCAGGTCGAACGGCTTGGGCAGGTACTCGAACGCGCCCCGCTGCGCCGCCTTCACCGCCGTCAGCAGCGTGGACTGCGCGCTCATTACCACGATCCGGAGCTCGGGCCGGATCCGCTTGATGCGCGGGATCAGGTCGAGACCGTTCTCGTCCGGCATCACCACGTCGGTGATCACCAGATCGCCCTCCCCGTCCTCCACCCAGCGCCACAGCGTCGCGGCGTTGGCGGTGGTCCGCACTTGGTAACCCGAGCGGCCGAGCGCCTGGGTCAGCACGGTGCGGATGGATCGGTCGTCATCGGCGACCAGCACGGTGGGCAGGGTCATGGACAACCGGGCCTTCTGGTCATGGGTGCGGAAACGCGGAGCGAACGGCCACGCGCTACCGTTCGTCCGAATCCTCGACGAGGACAGGCAAATGCAGCAGCACCTCGGTGCGGCCCGGGCGGCTGTCTATCTCGATCAGCCCGCCATGGTCGCCCACGATCTTGGCCGCCAGCGCCAGCCCGAGTCCGGTGCCGGTGACCTTTGTTGTCAGGAACGGCTCGAACAAATATGGCCGGATCGATTCCGAGATGCCGGGACCGTTGTCGCGCACCGTCACCATCAGCGGCAAGTGCATGCGCTGGTCCGAGCCTGGAACCGCCAGCCGGACGCTGCTGCGATACGCGGTGGACAAGGTGATCTCGCCGCTGCCGTTGTCGGCGTCGATCGCCTCCGCCGCGTTCTTCACCAGGTTCAGCAGCACCTGCACCAGCTGGTCGCGGTTGCCCCACACCGGCGGCAGGGATGGATCGTAGTGCTCAACGAAGCGGAGATGGGCCGCGAACCCGCGCTGCGCCAGCATCCGCACGTGCTCCAGCACTCGGTGTATGTTCACCGGGCGCCGCTCGATCGGCTTCTCGTCGAACATCTCCATACGCTCCACCAGGGCGCGTATGCGATCGGCCTCTTCGCGTATCAGCACCGCCAGCTCGCGATCGGCCTCCACCACCGTGCCTTCCAGGAGCTGTGCTGCGCCGCGTATGCCGGACAGCGGGTTCTTCACCTCGTGCGCCAGGATCGCCGCCATCCCCGACACGCTTCGAGCGGCGTTGCGAAAGAACAACTGCCGGTCGAGCGCGCGGGCCGCGGACGCATCGTGCAGCGTCAGCAGAACGAAACCTGCCGCCTCGACCACCGGCGCTCCCTGCACCGTGATCCCCTGCCGATGCAGCCGCGGCCCATCGAGTTCCAGCTCGTGCTCGACGATGGTGCTACCGTTCAGCCTGACCTGCTCGATCAACAGGAACAGCGGATGGTCGAGCGGCACCAAGTCGTGCAGGCCCAGCTGACGCAGCTGTCCCTTGGACATGCCAAAAAACGGTTCCGCCGCCCCGTTCACGAAGCAGATGCCGTTCGCCTCGTCGAGCATCAGCACCGGAATCGGTAGGGACTCCATGACCGCTGCCGTGTCCGGGACCGGAGCCGACAGCGCCGCCGTGGCACGAGCCGCCATCGCTCGTTCCGGCTTCTTCGCCTCACCGGCGAGCGCCACAGCCCTCACGCGGCCATGTCCTGTGCCGGTTCGGCCGGCCGCACGCCCGCTTCCCTCCTGCCGCCATTCTCGATCTGACGGTCGTAGAACGCCTCGATCAGCGTGATTGCCACGTCGGCGTCGTCGAGCCGGTTCACCGCTGCACGGAACGGCGCCGAGCCCGGCAGGCCGGACGAGTACCAGGACACGTGCTTGCGCGCGAGGCGCAGGCCCGGGTGGATCCCGAAATGCGACAACATGGCGCGGTAGTGCTCCAGCACAATCGCCTTTTCAGCGGCCAGATCCGGGCTCGCCGGAGCCTCGCCGGTGCTGAGCGCCCGCGCCACCTGCGCTGGCAGCCACGGCCGGCCGTAGCAGCCGCGCCCGATCATGACACCGTCCGCACCGGATAAGCGCATCGCTTCCCGCGCGTCGTCGATGCCCAGGATGTCGCCGTTGACGATCACCGGCAGCCTGACCGCCTCCTTGACTGCGCGCACGAAGCCCCAGTCGGCCCTGCCGGTGTAGAACTGCTGCCGGGTGCGCCCATGCACCGTGACCATGCGTATACCCGATGCTTCCGCGATCCGGGCCAGAACCGGTGCGTTCAGGCTGCCGTGGTCCCAGCCCATGCGCATCTTCAGCGTCACCGGCACCGGCACCGCGCGGACGGTCGCGTCCAGCAACCGGCCGGCCAGGCGCTCGTCCCGCATCAACGCCGAGCCCGCCTGCTGCCCCACTGCCACCTTCTTCACCGGGCAGCCGAAATTGATGTCGATCAGGTCGGCTCCCAGGTCCACCGCGATGCGTGCCGCCTCCGCCATCGCGTCCGGCTCGCAGCCGGCCAGTTGCACGGCGTTCGGACCGGCGCCGGAACCGTCATCCGCCACCTTCGCCATGCGCAGCGTCGCCGCATTCTCGCGCACCATGGCCCAGGACGCGATCATCTCCGACACCACCAGCTCGGCACCCAGGCGCCGCGCGAGGCGCCGGTACGGCAGGTCGGTGACGCCAGACATCGGCGCCAGGATCACCGGCTGCTCGATCACCAGCCCGCCCAGGTCGATCGGTCGCAGCCGTTCCGGCGACGGTCCCGTCGCTTCCGGCGCCTCCGCTGCCTGCAAATTGTGTGCAATGCCCATCTCTTGGGCAAATTACGCCGTGCGGCCTTCCGGTGCAATCGGATCGGCACCCGTCGCCGTTGTCTTCCACAGATGTTGACCTAATCTCAACCGCGCAGCATTGCTCCGCCGATGCGCATCGCCGCCCTTCTCCTGGCCGCCGGAACCGGACGTCGTTACGGCGGAGCCATGCCCAAGCAGTTCGTCGAGCTCCGCGGCCGTGCCGTGATCCGCCACGCCGCCGAAGCCCTGCTGCCGCATGTGACGCTTCTGCAGCCGGTGGGCGACGCCGCCCTGCTGGACGCGGCACTGCATGGCTTCGATGCGAACGACACGATCCTGCGTCGACCGGTTCCGGGCGGCGCCACTCGCCAGCACAGCGTTTGGGCCGGCCTCGAGGCGCTGGACGCCCTGCCGGCCGAGCAGCGTCCGGAGCTCGTGCTGGTGCATGACGGTGCCCGTCCCTACGTTCCTGCCGACCTGGTCCGGCGCGTGCTGGCTGCACTCGACCGCCATGACGGCGCCATTCCCTGCGTTCCCGTGGCCGACACGCTCAAGCGCGGCCGGAACGGCGTGATCGTCGACACCGTGTCGCGCGAGAACCTAGTGCGGGCGCAAACGCCCCAGGGCTTCCGCTTCGCCCTGCTGCGCGACCTTCACCGCGCCGCCGCGGCGGACGGGGACGGTGCCGCCGTCACGGATGACGCGTCGCTGCTGGAACATGCCGGCCACGCGGTGGCGCTGGTGCCGGGCTCGGAAGACAACATCAAGCTCACGGTCGAGGAGGACCTGGTGCGACTCGAGCGGCTCATCGGCCCGGCGCTGCTGCCGCGCACCGGCATCGGCTTTGACGTGCACGTGCTCGCGCCGGACCGCCCGCTGGTCCTGTGCGGCATAACCGTGCCGCATCCGCTCGGCCTCGCCGGCCATTCGGACGCCGATGTCGGCATCCACGCCTTGTGCGACGCGATCTACGGCGCGCTGGCCGAAGGTGACATCGGCCGCCACTTCCCGCCCAGCGAGAACACCTGGAAGGATGCCGACAGTGCCCGCTTCCTTTCCCACGCCGCCGAGCGCATCGCCGCACGCGGCGGCGTGCTGGTGAACGCCGACGTCACCCTGATCTGCGAACAGCCCAAGATCGGCCCGCACGCCTTGGCGATGCGCGAGCGCCTCGCCGCCCTGCTTCGCGTCGACCTGGACCGGATCTCCGTCAAGGCCACCACCACCGAGCTGCTCGGCTTCACCGGGCGCGGCGAAGGCATTGCCGCCCAGGCTTCCGCCACCGTGCTGGTGCCTTAAGCCGGGCTGACCGTCGCGGCAGGCGGCGAGCGTCGGTTCCCCTCGCTTCTACGCCTCGTTGCGGAACCGCCCTTCCATCGCGAACTGCGTCACCGGCACCCGCCCGTTCGGCTCCTCGCGCGATTGCATCGCTTCAGGCAGCAACCCCTTGTCGCCCTTGCGGCCGATCGCGATTGCCGCCTCGACCCGGTAGCCTTGCGGCACCTGCAGCTTCGCGAACGCCGAGTCCATGTCGAAGCCGACCATGGCGTGCGCCGCCCAGCCGGAGATCGACGCCTGCAGGGCGAGATAGGCGCAGCCGGAGCCGGCATCGAACGAATGGCTGTGCGACGGGATCTCGCGGTCCTTGCCCGGCGGCAGCAGCGTCGACTTCGACAGCGCCACCACCAGTGCCGACGCGTTCTTCGCCCAGGACTGGTTGTACTCGTTCAGCAGCCCGAACAGCGTGTCCCAGCTCGGCGTGTCGCGCAGCGCATAGATGAGCCGCCAGGGCTGCGAATTGTAGGACGACGGCGCCCATCGCGCGGCCTCGAACAGCGTCATCAGCTCCGCCTCCGGGATCGCCTCCCCGGTGAAGCTGCGCGGCGACCAGCGTTCCAGGAACCGCGGGTCGATCGGATAGTCCGCCACGCGGGCATTGGCTTCGGTCATGCGCGTTCTCCTGCGTATGACGCCCCGGAACCCGGTTCGGAGGGGCGCCGAGCCGGCACGATGGCCGAGCCGCCCCGTCCTCGCAAGCCGAACGCCCCGTCCCCCGCAGGCCGAACGCCCGCGCCGGCCGGAAACCGCCTCAGTACAAGGCGCACACCACCACCGCGACCGGCATGGCCGCCAGGACGATCCACGATCCCATCGCGCAACGCGCAAGCACAGTCGCCGTCCGCCGCTTCAGCCGACGCGACATCGTCGACGCGGGGGGATGCTGCTCGGTGCTGGCGATCACGTGCTTCATGGTGTTCCCGTTCCAGGTGACGAGACACACCTAGCAGGAACCCGGCCCGCATCGATGTAACCGATCGTCACGTATCATCGGCGCCTGAAACAGCCGGCCCCACGGCGTCCGCGACCTGACGGAACCGTTCATCCGGCACAGGATCCGGCCACAACACGGCCACCACCCGGTCCACCCGGGCCTGCGCTGGTCCCTGCCTCGCCGCAGCTTCGAGGCGATCCAGCACCTCCGGCGATCCGCGCAGCAGCGCTTCGACCCGGCCATCGGACAGGTTGCGCACCCAGCCCGCAACCCCGGCGGCCTCCGCCTTGGCCCCCAGCCACATCCGGTAGCCGACCCCCTGCACCCGCCCGTCGATCAACCAGTGCCGCGTCACCGCCCCAGCCATCGCATCGCTCCCTTGATCCGTTGTCGCCGCACCCGCTGCTAGCGCGACAAGGCGATGAAGCGTGCGGCGTCCTCGACCTCGCGGCCCAGCATCCCGTGCCGGGCCTCGGCCTCGCTGTCTGCGCCCCAGCGCGACAGCTGATCGAGCTCGTCGAGCAGCGCGAGCCGGGTCGCGTCCGGCGCCGACAACGCGCCCTCCGCCAAAGCCAGGGCGAGCACCAGGCTGCCCAGAACCGGAACCAGCACGCCAAGCCCCGTCAGCACGGCATCCCCCTGCGACGCCAGCACTCCGGCCATCGCCCCCGAAGCATCCTCCGGCTGTGACACCGGCATCACCCCGTCGGTGATTCGCAGGTGGATGCCATGATGGAACGCGCACCAGTCCAACCATGGTTGCCATTCGGCCTGCTGCCGCGCGCGAAGCTCGGCCGGATGCGTCGCCCGGTAGCACAACAGCTCGCCGTGGACGTAGCCGAGCAGGCTCGCCACCATCGCCGCCCGGTTCGTAGACACCCGTTCCTGCAGGGTGGCAGCCAGCCTGGTCATCGGCAGCGCGTCCGGCGCGATCATCCCGTCCGGCGCGTCCTTCCCCGCCCCATCCCATTCCGCCGCCACCGCGTCGGCCAGCGCCCGCGTCCCGACGTGCAACCGTGCACCGCCTGGAAGACGCAGCGGCTGCGCATCCAGCATGATCACGAACCCGTCGCCATCGGCGGCCGTCCTGGCCTCGGTCCAGACCCGCCTTGCAGGTGCCTTCACCGGAACAACCCGAGCCCGCGAAGGATGTCGATCGGCTTCGGCACCTTGCGCGGCCGGTCGGGCGCCATCGGGCCCGGCTGCGGCCCCGGCACGCCGAACCGTGCCGCCTGCAATGCCGGCCCGCACAGGTCCGGTGCCGGCCCGTTCGGCCCGATCACCAGTGCGAAGCGTCCGCCCGGCGCTGCCGGATCGAGCATCGGCGCCGGCGTGCCCAGCGTTCCGCCCACATGCACCGGCAGCGAGACCCCTCCTGCGCCGAGCGACAACCGCGGCAGCAGGTGCAGGTCGAGCCGGCCGTCGCGAAGCCCGACCGTGCCTTGGCCCTGCACGTCCAGGCGGCTGGTCTGCAACGCGAGCGACGACAGCACGGCGACCCCATCCTGCACCCGCGCCGGCAACGCCAAGCAGCGCACCGTTGTTCGTCCTTCCGGCAGCCCGACCGACCGCCCGACCACCTGCGACAGCGCCCCGTTGGCGACCGAGCCATCCACCAGCGAGGCGCCGGCCTGCCCCGCGAGGCTGCCGGCCAGGGCATCCACCGTGTCGCCCGTGCCGTGCAGGTCACCCACCAGCTCCACCGTGCCGGACAGCGCCGGCGTCACCCCGGCCAGCAGCGCCAGCGTTTCCGCCGGAACCATCGCCGGGTCCAGCTTCAAGGCGACGCTGCGTGCCGACGCGTCCACCTCCAGCTGCCCGGTGATCGGTCCCGCCGGCCCTGCCACCGAGAACGGTGCCAGCGACAGCTTGCCTTCCTGCACCGCAAGGCGTGCAGACAGGTTGCGATAAAGGGCGCCGCCGAAGCGGATCTCCCGTGCGTCGAGACGGATCGCCAGCTCCGCCAGCCGCAGCGCCGCGAACGGCACCACCTCGCCCGGCGCGGAAGCGGCACGAGGCGGAGGCTGCGACGACAAACCCGCGGACGTCGCACCACCCTTCTCCGGCCACGGGCTTTTCCAGCCCGCGCGCAAGGCATCCAGATCGGCATGGGTGGAACCGATCGTCGCCGTGACCACCGGAAGCGTCGATGCCTGCACCATCCCCGACCCGCTCAGGTCCAGCTCGCGCGACTCCAGCCGC
>CAXSHC010000146.1:3614-7447 GCA_964236745.1 uncultured Acetobacteraceae bacterium | reverse complement strand
GATGTCGAGAAAGGTGCGGCCCATCAGGAAGTTGGTCGCCTCGGCCGCGACGTTCTTGGCAAGCTTGGCCAGCCGCTGGGTGGCGATCACGCCGGCCAGGCCGCGCTTGCGGCCGCGGCACATCAGGTTGGTCATGGCGCCCAGCGACGCGCGCCTGGCCTCGTCTGACACCTCGCCCGCGCTGGCGGGCGCGAAAAGCTGCGCCTCGTCCACCACCACCAGCACGGGAAACCAGTGCTGGCGCGGCGCCTCGAACATGCCGCCCAGGAACGCGGCGGCACGGCGCATCTGCCCTTCGGCGTCGAGCCCTTCAAGGTTCAGCACCACCGGGATGCGGTGCTCACGCACCCTTTCGCCGGCCACCACCAGCGCCGGCTCACCATGCTCGGCCGCGTCCACCACCAGGTGCCCGAACCGCTCGCCCAGCCCCACGAAGTCGCCTTCGGGGTCGATCACCGCCTGCTGCACCCAGGGCGCGCTCTGCTCCAGCAGGCGGCGGAGCAGGTGCGACTTGCCGGAGCCGGAGTTGCCCTGCACCAGCAGGCGGGTGGACAGCAGCTCCTCCAGGTCGAGCAACGCCGGCTGGGCTATAGACTCGGCCAGGCTGCCGATCTCGATCGCAACGGTCATGCCGTACCGATACGGAACCCGCCACTCGTCTGCAACCGGCAGCGGGACGGGAGCCGACCCTGCCCCCGCCCCTGCTGCCGTAACGCCTCAGTCTTAGCCGGTTTCGCCGGTGGCCAGGTCGTAGATCAGCTGGGTCTCGTAGGCGCGATACGGCGTGCCGTCCGCCTGCAGCAGCTCATGCTGCCAGATCGGCGGCAGCTCGACCGCATAGGGCAACGTCGGCGTCGCGCCGGTCGGTAGCACCACCGCCTGCCAGGCAGTGCCGCCATAGGCGGACGCGTCGACATAGGGGTGCTGTGCCGAGTCCCAGGGCAGATTGGTCTGGGTCTTGCCGACCACGAAGCCCCAGTTGATGGCGGCCACATTCCTTTTCTTGGCCACCGGCAGCACGGTGTCGATCAGGCAGCCGATGTTGCGCGCCATGTATTCGGTGCACAGCACGGGGCGGCCGTACTGCTTCATCTGGATGATGGCCTGGGTGAACACCTCCACGGTGCTGTAGTTGTGGAAGGTGTTGATATCGTTGTTGGCCATGATGACCGACTGCACAGCGTTGAAGTTGCTGGGCGTCGACCAGTCTCCGGTCCACAGGCAGGAGGTCAGCGGCTGCGACGGCTGCACCGCGCGGGCCCAGGAGTATACCTGCGGCAGGAGGTTCGCCACCAGGGCCTGCTTGTTGGCCGGGTCGTTGCTGCCGGTGTTGTCGGCCTCGTTCCAAAGATCCCAGAAGATCACGCGCGGGTCGTTGCCGAACGCGCCCACCACACCCTGCACGTAGGCCTGCAGGCGCGGATACTGGCTCGGATCGGCCAGCGCCACCGAGCCTGGCGACTGCACCCACTGCGAGTTGTGGATGCCGGGCAGCGGCGCCGGCTGCGTGCCCAGCGTGTAGAGGCCGCGCCAGCAGCTGTCGAACAGCACGAAGAAGGTGCTGATGTGGTGGGTGGCGGCGATGTTGAGGAACTGGTGGATGCGCCCGAGGAAGCCGTTCGGGTCCTGGGCATACAGCGCGTCGTGCAGGAACACGCGAATGGTGTTCATGCCGATCGTTTCGGCATAGCCCAGCTCGCGGTCGATGGTGGTGGGGTCGAAGGTGTCGGCCTGCCACATCTCGAGCTGGTTGGCGGCGGTGGAGGTCACGTAGACCGGCCCGACACGCCAGGGCTGCTGCTTGTACCAGGCCTTGGCCCGCGCAGCGGTCCAGCGGCCGGCGACCGTGCTGCTCGAATCCGTGGACAGCACCGCGGTTTCGACTTCCTGCGCCGCAGCACCCTTGATCTGGCTGGCGACGGCGCTCGCCGCCGTCATCGCCATCAGCGACCGTCTGTTGAAGAGACTCATGGTTCCTCCTGCCCCGTGCGGATGCAGGCCATGCGGCCCGAACCGACGCGTCTTTGCGCGCATCGGCAGGTAAGCCGATATGTCCGACAAATACAATGTCAATTTGTGCAACTGTGACGTCTCAATAATGAGACTGCGCTGCCCCGTCGGGTGCGATCTGCAGCCAGTGGAGCATTCCCGTTGCCGCCACGCGCCCGGTGGCGATCGCTCCTTGCAGGAGGTAGCCGCCGGTCGGCGCTTCCCAGTCCAGCATCTCGCCGGCCACAAAGGTGCCGGGACGGACGCGCAGCATGAAGCGATGGTCCACCGCCTCGCGCCGCACGCCGCCCGCGGTCGATATCGCCCGATCCAATGGCGCCGGCGCGGTCAGGATCACCGGCACCGCCTTGACCAGGGCAGCAAGACCGGCCGGATCGCGCGGCGGCGGCTGCCTGCCCTCGCGCAGCAGCCCGGTCGCGACCGGGCTCAGCGACAAGGCTTTGCGCAAGGTGTTGGACAGGCTTTCCCGGCCGCGCACCCGTTGCAGCCGCGTCGCCAGGGCGTTTCGGTCGAGGTCCGGCCGGAGGTCGAGCGACAGCACGACGTCCTTGCCGGCGCCGATCGCGTCGCGCAGCGCCGCCGACAACGGGTAGATCGCGCCGCCTTCCAACCCGTCCGCCGTGACCACCACGTCGCCGCGCGACACGGCACCGCCGAAGTGCAGGCCGACCGACTTCAGCGGCACGCCCGCGAAGCGGCCACGGAAGCCGTCCGACCAGGCGGCCCGAAACCCGCAATTGCTCGGCCGGAACGGCGACAACGCCACCCCGGCCGCCGCCAGCACCGGCGCCCAGGCGCCATCGGAGCCAAGCCTCGCCCAACTCGCCCCACCCAGCGCCAGCAGGGTCGCGTCCGGTTGCAGTCGCCGGGTGCCCTCCGGGGTGTCGAGCAGCAGCGCGCCGCCCGGCTCCAAGGCCACGAGGCGGCAGCGCGTGCGCCGCTCGACGCCGAGCCGGTCCAGGCGCTCGAGCCAGGCGCGCAGCAAGGGCGACGCCTTCATCGCGCGGGGAAACACCCGCCCGCTGGTTCCGGTGAAGCAGGGCTGGCCCAGTTCCTCGCACCATTTGCGCAGCGCGTCCGGGGTGAACGCGTCGATCGCCGGGCGCAGCCAGGGCTCGGCCGCGCCGTAGCAGGACAGGAACCGCTCAAGCGGCTCGGAATGGGTCAGGTTGAGGCCGCCACGGCCGGCAAGAAGGAACTTGCGCCCCGGGCTCGGCATGCGCTCGATCAGCGTGACCGCGGCGTGCCCGCCCAGCAGCTCAGCCGCCGCGAGCCCGGCCGGGCCGCCGCCGACCACCACGACCGAAGGCCGCAACCGGACCTCGTCAAACACCGTGGAAGGCGGCGAGACGGTGCGCCGCCTCGATCATGTCCGCTTCCGGGCCGCAATAGCTGAAGCGGACGAAGCGGTGGCCGCGTGCGGCATCGAAGTCGATCCCCGGCGTGGCGGCGATCGACGCTTCGGCCAGCAGCCGGGCGCAGAACGCCGGGCTGTCGTCGCTTCCCTCCGGCAGCCCGGCATAGATATAGAATGCGCCTTGTGCCGGCAGCAGCCGGGCCAGGCCGGCGCGCGGCAGGGTGTCCAGCAGGTGCGTGCGTGAGCGGCGGTAGCCGGCAAGAATGGTCTCGATCTCGTTTGTGCCATCGAACGCGGCTTCCGCTGCCACCTGGGAGATGTGCGGGGCGCTGATGAACAGGTTCTGCTTCAGCCTGAGCACCGGCGCCACCAGGTCGTCGGGCAGCACCGCCCAGCCGACGCGCCAGCCGGTCATGCTCCAGTACTTGGAAAAGCTGTTGATCACCACCGCGCCGTCGCTGAAGGC
>CAXSHC010000146.1:0-3604 GCA_964236745.1 uncultured Acetobacteraceae bacterium | reverse complement strand
CGCCGTTGGCGTCGCAGAACCGCGCCAGCGCCGCCAGCTCGTCGCGGTCCAGCGTGGTGCCGGCCGGGTTGCACGGGCTCGCCACGATCAAGCCGTCCGGCAACCCGTCCGCCGTGTCCGCCATCGCTTCCAGCAGGGCCACGCTGGGCTGGTAGCGGGTGTCCGGCCCCGCCTCCATCACCACCGGCCGCATGCCGAGAGCATGAAGGATGTTGTTGTAGGGCGGGTAATAAGGGCTCGCCATGGCGATGCGGTCGCCGGGATCGAACGCGGCCAGGAACGCCAGCAGGAAGCCGCCAGACGCGCCGGTGGTGACCACGATCCGCGCAGGCGGCACCTGCACGTCATGGACGGCAAGGAGGTGCGCCGCGATCCGCTCGCGCAAGGAAAGGCGCCCGAGGGCCTCGGTGTAACCGAGCGGCATGCCCAGGCCGAGCGCCCGCTGCGCCGCCGCCACCGCGGTCGCGGGCGCTCCGCTGGCGGGCTGGCCGACCTCCAATCGCAACACGCGCGGGTCCCCGGGGCGGCGCCTCGCCTCGGCCTGGTTCGCCCGCGCCACCACCTCCATCGCCAGGAACGGCGGCAGGGAAGCGCCGGCGCCCTGCTTCAGCCGGGGCTTCGGGGGTCGAGGCGCCTCAGTCACTCCGGGTGGCGAGACCGTCGCCACGCGGGTCGGTGACGGCAGTGCAGCTCCCGTGATCGTCGGAACCGTTCGGGCAGGCGATCGCGTTGACGCGTCCGGTGTCCGTGACCGGTGCCGCGGGTGCGCCGTGCAGCACGTTCGCGGTCGCCTGCGCCACCGCGTCCGCGGCCTGGTTCTGGCCCGATCCCGCCACCGCGGCGCGGAAGCTGCCGGCACCGGGGTTCCAGGCGATCGCGGCCGCCAGCAGCGGCAGCGGCACGTGCGACGGCGAGGCACCCAGCACGATCCCGGTGCGGCCGGCGATGCGGCCGGTGCCGAACAGGTTGTCCATGGTCAGGGCGCAGGCCACCGCGCCGCCATGGCGGTCGACCACGACAAAGCTGGTGGACGCCGGCAGGCGCCGCAGCGTGCCGCTTCCGTTCGGCTGGTCCAGCAGCGCCTGCGCTTCCGCAGCATAGTCGCCGTTGTTGCTTTCCCCCGGATGCGCCGCGCGCCAAGCCGCCACGGTGCCCTGGGCGAGGTCGCCAGCATCTTCCCCGGATCCGGCGGCGCGGAACGCCGCCGCAGCCCCCAGCCCGCCATCGGCCGGCGGCGGCAGAAAGGCGACGCGGTCGCGCCCGGCCTGCAACAGCAGCGGCCGCGACTGCGCCGGCACCGCTCCCCGCAGGTCGGCGCGAGACAGGCCCGCGCCGGCCACAGCACCGCCGTCGACGTAGTCCTGCGACAGGAGGCCGGTGTAGAGGTCACCCACCCCGGCCAGCGCGATGCGGTCGAGCGAGCCGGCGAGGTCGGGCTGGAGCAGCTGGTCACCGGCGCCGATCGTGGTACCGTCACGGCTGAAGATCGACGCCGCCATGGGATCAGCCAGCAGCGGCCTGCTCACCGCCGCGAGGTCACTCGCCAGGGCACGCGACACGGTGATGCCGGACCGCGCCAAACGCGCCGCCGGCTTGGCCAAGTCGTCAAACGACACGCTGCCCTGCCGCGCCTGCATCAAGAACAGCCCACGCGCGGTCATCGGCACCGAGGCCGGCCGCCCACCGGCGCCGGGCGTCTCCGTGCCCGGAACGGGGGTGAACAGGAATGCGTCGGGTGCGGCGCTGCCTGCGCGATAGGCCAGGCAGGCACCACCGCCGCCGAGCGAGGCGCGGGACGGCAGCGTCACCGCCAGCGCCAAGCCCACCGCCGCCGCCGCGTCCGCCGCGTTGCCGCCGCGCGCCAGCACCTCGCGCCCGGTCAGCGCCGCCACCGGCTCGTCGGCGACCACCCTGCCGATATAGCCGCTGAGATAAGGCGAGGCGGGCCCCGCCACCAGCGTGCGCACCTTCTGCACGCTGCCGCAGCCGGCAAGCAGGAGCGACAGCGACACCGAGAACAGCGTCGGGATCAACCGTGCCGATCGGTCGCCCGAGGCCGGAACAAGGTTCGGCACGCCGCTCTCCACACGCAATCATCAGCCGGCAGAAAAGCGTCCGGGCGGAACCGTCCCTGCCGTCGCCTGCCCATAACCGGCTTCCGGCAGCGCGGCAACCGGCAGCGCCCCGCGGCACCGCCTCGCAGCACCTGGGCGGCGATGCTACATCCGCTGCCCCGCACCAGGCCGGAGAGCGCGTTGTCCCCCTTCACCCATCTGCTTCGTTTCCCGGTCCGCCTGCCGCTCGTCCTGGCGCTGTGCCTCGGCATCCCGGCAACGAGCCGGGCGCGGGACGCGGCCCCCGCCCCGGTCTCGGCCCAGTCTGCTCCGGCCCAGTCTGCTCCGTCGCAGTCGGTGCCGGCCCAGTTCACCCCGGCGCAGCGGATGGAGATCGTGGCCATCCTGCGGAACGCGCTGCGCACCGATCCCACCATCCTCGGCGACGCCATCACCGCGTTGCGCGCATCCGAGCAGCAGAAGCAGCAGGCGGAAGCGAGCGGCGCGCTGCAGGCCAACCGCCCGGCCCTGTCCGGCCAGCCGGGTGACACGATCCTGGGCAACCCCACCGGCGACGTGACGATGGTCGAGTTCTACGACCCGCGCTGTCCATACTGCCGCAAGGTGCTGCCAGACCTGCAGGCGCTGCTCGACACCGACCACAAGCTGCGCCTGGTGGAAAAGCTGATCCCGATCCTGGGCCCGAACAGCATGCTGGACGCGCAGGCGATCCAGGCGGCGTCGCTGCAGAACCGCTACGGCGCGATGCAGCGCGCGCTGATGACCGACAACGGCGCGCCCGGACTGGACCGGATACGCACGCTGGCCGCCTCGGCGGGGCTGGACGTGCCGCGCCTGCTCCGCGACATGGGTTCGCCCACCGTGACGACGGTGCTGAAGCGCAACATCCAGCTTGCCCAGCAGCTGCACCTGACCGGCACGCCTACCTTTGTTATCGGTGACCAGGAGATCCCGGGTGCTGTGGACCTGCCCGACCTGCGGGAAGCCGTGGCCGCGGAACGGCATACGGCGCGGTGACGGTTTGGAAACCGCGCGGGGTGACGCCCGGCAGGCCCGGCGGCGCGTCTTCAGGTATCGGTCGGCAGGGGATCGCCAACGCGTCGGCCGGCGCCGGTGCCGGGGTCGACCGGGCACGAGCCGGAGGCCCTGACCCAGGTCCCGTTCGGGCCGCGGCGCCTACCTCACGGTGACCCGCACCTCCGGCTGGAACACGGCGGCGTCGCTGGAGGCAGTCATCTCGACCTGCGCGGTGGACGCGCCCGCCGCCACGATGGTGTCCGCCACCAGTCGCCCGCGTCGCTCGGCCGCGTCGGCGAGGACGATGGCCTGCGCCTGCGGCGTGCCGGTCGCCGGCACCACGGTTTCCACCCGGAACAGCGCCAGCGGCTTTCGCGCCAGTGCCTGCCTGACGATGGCGGACAGTCCAGGCTGCCAGTCCTCCGGTCCAGTGTTGAACCGCACCAGCGCCAGCGGCGGCGGAGCTGGCCGGCCCGGCCGCGCCGGCAGAACGTGCGCCACCGGCTTGCGGT
>CAXSHC010000145.1:4074-7493 GCA_964236745.1 uncultured Acetobacteraceae bacterium | reverse complement strand
ATGCGTCTTGCCGACTACGCTGACCGTCGTTTTCGCCTTGCTGGGCGCGAGGTCCTGGGACAGGTCCGGCACTTCATGGGCTCGTTCGACCGGCTCCCGGGCAATGGTCGGGGCGGCCCGGTGGTCAGCTTCGGCAACTACGACTATCTCGGCCTGGCGGGCGACCAGCGGGTGCGGGAAGCGGCGGCGGACGCGGCCCTGCGCACCGGGGTGGGGGTGTCGGCGTCGCGCATGATCGGCGGCGAGCGCGACTTCCACGCGGCCTTCGAGCGCGACGTCGCTGCCTTTGTCGGCACCGAGGCCAGCCTGTGCCTGGTGAGCGGCTACCTGACCAACATGACGGTGGTGGGCCACCTGCTCGGCTCGCGGGACCTGCTGCTGATCGACGAACTGTCACACAACAGCATCGTGACCGGCGCCACCGGCTCGCGCGCCCGCACCATCGCCTTCCGCCACAACGACCTCGACCATCTGGAGGAGATCCTGCGCATCGAGCGCCGCGCCCACGGGCGCTGCCTGATCGTGGTGGAGGGGCTCTACAGCATGGACGGCGACGTCCCGGACCTGCCGCGCCTGCTGGCGATGAAGCAGGCGCACGATTGCTGGCTGATGGTGGACGAGGCGCATTCGGTCGGCGTGCTCGGCGCCACCGGACGCGGCCTGTCCGAGCATTGGGGCACCGACCCGCGCGACGTCGACCTGATCATCGGCACCCTGAGCAAGTCGCTGGTGAGCTGCGGCGGCTTCATCGCCGCCGAGGCGCGGGTGCTGGAATGGCTGCACTTCACCCTGCCCGGCTTCGTGTTCAGCGTCGGCATGGCGCCGCCGATCGCCGCCGCCGCGGGAACGGCGCTGCGCATCCTGCGCGAGGAGCCGTGGCGGATCGCGCGGCTGCACACGATCTCGCAGCATTTCATCGCGGAGGCCGACCGGCTCGGGCTCGATACCGGGCCGTCGATCGGCCATGGCGTGGTGCCGGTGCTGTTCCGCGACAACGCCGAAACCGTCGCCTGTGCCGAGGCCCTGCTCCGGCGCGGCTTCTACTGCCCGCCGATCGTCCAGGTGGGCGTGCCACGAGACCAGCCCAGGCTGCGCTTCTTCCTGTCGGTGCAGCACCGCGAGGAGGACGTGACGGAGGCGCTGGAGACCGTCGCCGAAGCCCGCATGGCACAGCACCTGCCGATGGCGGTCGCCGCCGCATCCTGAGGCGCCAATCAGGCCGGGAACGGGGTCAGGCCGGGAACGCGGCCGCTTCCCGCAGGATCGCATGGTGCAGCCCGGCCGGGGTCAGCCGCTCCGGCGTCGCCCCACCCTGCGACGCATGGCCGTCTGTCCCCCCGCCGAAGCGGAGCAGCACGAACGGCGTGTCGCGCTCGCCGTCCGGCTCGACCGCACCTGGGATCGACGGGCGATGGTCGCCGAAGAACGCCAGCACCGCTGGCTGGACGCGCGCGTCCAGCAGGTCGATCAGCCGGGCCAGCAGCGCGTCGCCGGCGGCGAGATGGTCGAGATAAGCGTCGAGGCCGGACCCGTCGCGGTTGAGCCGGCCTTTCTTCCAGGGTCCGTGGTTCTCGATGGTGACGGCATAGATCAGGGTGGACGTGGCAGCGTCGCCGAGCAGCGCTTCCAGCCGGTCGCCCAGGGCTGCGTCGCTGACATGCGGGCCGCGTCGCGCGGTCCCGGGGAAAGCGTCGGCGCCGAGCAGGCCGGTGAAGCCGATCGCCGGCATCAGCCGGTCGCGGCCATAAAAGCCGAGATCGTGCGGATGAACGAACAGCGCTTGGCCGGCCCGGCCGCGCAGGCGCATAGGCAAGGCGCCGGACCGGTCGCGGATCGCGGTCAGGAACGGGTCGAAGCGGCGGAAGCCGAGATCGTCCTCCTCGCGCCCGAACAGCACACCGTACTCGGTGCGCATGGTGTAGGCGCCGAAGCCGCAGGCGGCGAGCCGTCCCCAGCGGACCGCCCGCGCTCGCGCCCGCGCCAGGCCCGGCAGCGGCGGCGCCCGGGACGCGACCGCCGGACCCAGCGCTTCCGGATCGGCAAACGACTCGCACTGCACCACCAGCACCACCAGCCCGTCCGCGCCGCTTCCAGGTTCGATCGCCTGCACCGGAACGGCATCCGGCTGGCGGCGCCAGCGCAGCCAATAGAGCGACACGGTGGCGAGCAGCCCGTGCAGCGCCACGTCGGTCTCGACCGCCGGCGCCGTCATCAGGCGGCGCCATGGACCGAACAGCGCCAGCCGGTCCAGCGCCGGCCAGCAGCACAGCGCAAGTCCCGCTCCCGCCAGGCGCGGCAGGAGCACGCCGGTCCAGCTGCGCAGCAGCAGCCACCCGACCGCGCCCAGCACGACCACAAGCGCCAGCCGCATCACGGGCGCGACCGCACCGAGATAGAACCCTGGATGACGCAGCATCTCGCCGACAACCGCGGCGTCGGTGAACAGCAACGGCTCGCCGAGGATGCGTCGCTTGACGTCGGATCCCGCCACCACCGCCATCAGCAGGATCGCCGCGACCAGGCTGGCACCGACGGGCCGACCGATCAGGCATAGCGCCACCCCGAACACGAACAAGGCCGGCACAAGCCGGAACGGCAACGCCAGCAGGCTGCGCGGGCGCCATCGTCCACCGCGTCGTGGTCGGGCCAACGGATCCAGCAGCTCGACGGCGACGCACAAGGCGAACAGGCTTTCCAACAGCGTCAGCATGGTCCACATCGCGGGCGGGCAGTCGTCACGGCCCACCTCCGTCCGGTCGATCCTGGTGCGTGTCGCTGCGTCGACGAGCGCGCCGACAACTTGTGCTGGCCGTCGTCCTCCCCTTTTCTCGTCCCATCAAGCCCTGCTGGATCCGTCGCCGCACCGCACGGCCATGATCGGCCATGCTGGTTCACCCGCCGTTCAATAAGGAACCGCGACCTTGCCCCGGACGCCGCCCTGCCTCGCGCCCATGCTGCTGCAGGCGCCGCCGTTCCATTCCGATGTCCCGGCACTCGGTCAGGTCCTATCCGCGTGGGACCGCATCGTGGCCCATCCCGCGGGTGCCGATGCCGCCCGACATCCCGCCTGCGTGGCTCTGCGCGACAACCGCGTCGGCGGACGGTTCTGGGCCGCCGATCCCGCCGCGCTGCCGAACAACAACGGGCTCACGCTGGTGTGCGCGCCGGTTGATCCGGCCACGGCGACCGGCTTGTGGCACGCCGCCTTGCGCGAAGGCGACGCGGCCCGTCTGGCGCTGGTGCTGCCGGAAGAAGCTTCGTTGTCCCGCTTCCGCTTCCTGGCAGACGAGGTGCGTCGATGCGGCAGCCACTTGGTGACGGGCGACACCAACCCGCATGCCCTGCTTGACCGCGCCGCCGGGCTGCGAATCACCGGGATCGGCATGCTTGCGACGCTCGGCCTGTTGCGTGGCCTGCCG
>CAXSHC010000145.1:0-4064 GCA_964236745.1 uncultured Acetobacteraceae bacterium | reverse complement strand
GTCATTCCCGAGGATCCGGCCCGTGCGCTGGCGCTGCTCCTGTCCGCCACGCGCTACGAGGACCCGTTTTCCGGGACGCCCATGACCGCCGAGGCAGCCATCGCCCTTCTCGCCGACTGGCGTCGGGTGATGCTGGCCAATCGCGGCATCGCGGTCTGCGTCGGCATGTCGTTGTGGAAGCGCCGGCGCATCGCCGAACTGTTCGCGAGCGCCGATTCGCGCGGCGCCCCGCCGTTCCGCCGGCACGCGGCCGCCGCGGTGCGGCTGGCCGGCGGGACGAACGCAGCGCGCGGCGCGATCGCCGCCTGGTCGACGCGCATGCCGGCCGGCCTCGCGGAGCGGGCCAAGGCGTTCGGGGTGGCTGTGCACCGGGTCGAGGACGGCTTCATCCGCTCGCTCGGCCTCGGCAGCGACCTGCTGCCGCCGGCCTCGGTGATCGTGGACGGCAGCGGCATCTACTTCGACCCGTCGGGCCCCAGCGACCTCGAGACCCTGCTGCAAACCCATCCGTTCGACGACGCGATCCGCAGGCGGGCCCGCCTGCTGATCGACCGGTTGGTGCAGTCCGGCATCTCCAAGTACGCCGCCGGGGGGCAAGCGCCGTTGCTCAACGCGCCGCCGGGCCGCCGGGTGGTGCTGGTGCCGGGCCAGGTTGGAGGCGACCTGTCGGTGCGGCTTGGCGGCGGCCCGATCCAGGACAACCTCCAGTTGCTGCGGGAGGTGCGGTCGACCAGGCCGGACGCCTTTATTGCTTATCGCCCGCATCCCGACGTCGATGCCGGCCATCGTCCCGGCGCGATACCGGACGCCATCGCGCTGCGCTTCGCCGACCAAATCTGCCGCGGCGGGGCCATGGCGCCCCTGATCGGCGCGGTGGACGAGGTGCACACCCTGACCTCCCTGGCCGGCTTCGAGGCACTGCTGCGCGGCCGGCCTGTGGCCACCTACGGGCAGCCATTCTACGCCGGCTGGGGCTTGACCATCGACCGGTCTCGCTTTTCGAGACGGAATCGCTCACTTTGCGTCGAGGAACTTGCGGCTGGGACGCTGCTTCTTTACCCGCGCTATGTCGACCCGCGCACCCGCCTCCCCTGCGGACCGGAGGTGCTGATCGACCGGCTCGCCGACGCGTCCCTGTGGCGGCCGACGCCGTTGATGCGTCTGCGTCGCCTGCAGGGCCGGGCGCGCCGCCGCTTCCATGCGGCCGGATCCGGGAACGGCCGGACGATCGAAGGAGTGGCTGATGCCTGACACCCTTGGCCTGGACCTGCTCCCGGTCCGCCAGCGCCCGGCGCATCCAGCCGCGCGCAACGTCCTGCTGCTGCAGGGACTGATGGGCCCGTTCTTCCGTCGCATCGGCCAGGCACTGCGACGAGACGGCTACGGGGTGTTCAAGGTCAACTTCAACGGCGGCGACCGGCTGTTCTGGGGCCTGCCCGGCGGTATCGACTTCACCGGCCGGATCGCCGACTGGCCTGACGCGCTGCAGGCGATCCTGGTCCGGCACCGGATCACCGACGTGCTGCTGTTCGGCGACTGCCGGCCGCTGCACCGCGCCGCCACCGCGGTATGCGCCCGGATGCACATCCCCGTGCACGTGTTCGAGGAAGGCTACATCCGGCCCGACTGGGTGACGCTGGAGCTGGGCAGCGTGAACGGGCATTCCACCCTGCCACGCAACCCCGACTACTACCGCACGGAAGCCGCACGCCTGCCGCCGGCAGCGGAGAACCCGCCGGTGCCGTCCTCGTTCCGGACGCGGGCGCTGCAGGGCGTCGCCTACAACACCGCCGACCTGCTGACCCGCTGGCGCTTCCGGCACTGGGACAACTACCGGCCCTGGCATCCGCTGACCGAAGGGATGGGCTGGCTGCGCAAGCTGGCACGCCGCAAGGCCGCGACGCGGCGCACCGACGAAACGCTGGCCGCCTTGTCCGCGTCCGGCGCCCCCTACATGCTGTTCCCGCTGCAGCTGGACGCCGATGCGCAGGTGCGGCTGCATTCTCCCTTCAGCGGCATGGCTGAGGCGATCCGGCATGTGATCGCCTCGTTCGCCGCCAGCGCGCCCCCTGACCTCCTGCTGGTGATCAAGGAACATCCGCTCGACAACGGCGTGCGCGACTGGCGCGGCGAGGTGGCGATGCAGGCCGCAGCCCACGGCGTCGCGGGGCGCGTGCACTACCTCGAAACCGGCGACATCGCCCTGCTGGTGCGGCCGGCCCGCGGCCTCGTGACCATCAACAGCACCACCGGGACGCTGGCGCTCGCCTGTGGCGTGCCGGTCATCACCCTGGGGCAGGCGGTGTACGACATGCGCGACGTCACCTTCGGCGGCACGCTCGACGCCTTCTGGTCCGGCCCCGGTTGTCCGGACCAGGCCACCTTCGCCGCCTATCGCCGGGTCCTGATCGAGCGCTGCCTCGTCGCGGGCGGCTTTTTTTCCGGTCCGGCGCTCGACAAGCTGGTGGCAGGCGCGATCGCGCGGCTGGAAGCCCATTGCCCGCTGGACTTCGCCGTCGCCTCGCGCGCGGCCCTGGCCAGCAGGCAGAGGGCGCTGGGGGAGCGTGGCTTTCCGGCGGCGGCATTTGCAACGCGACCCGGTCCCGTCGGCTTGCGCGCGTGAACGCGTTCGGCGGCCGCGACGGCCTGCCGCCCTTCCTGACCCTGGACCTGTCGCGACTGCTGTCGCGCGCCGGTGCTGCGGTGCCGACCGGTATCGACCGGGTCGAGCTCGCTTATGCCGAGTACCTGCTGGCGCACGCCCCCGAGCGCACCGAGTTCGTGGCGCTGCACCCGCTCGGCCGGTTCGGCACCCTGCCCCGTGCGGGCACCGCCCGCTTCTTGGACGCGCTTGCCGCGCACTGGGACAAGGGTGCGGCAGATGACGGCACCGCCGCCCGCCTCGGCCGACGCCTACTGCATGGGCTGATGCTGCCGCGTGTTGACCGGGGAATGGTCCAGCCGGAACCGCGCGACACGATCTATCTGTTGCTGTCGCACCACCACCTGACGCGCCCCGCGGTGGTGGAGGACACCATTGCCCGGCGTCGCGCCGTGTTTGTGCCGATGGTGCACGACCTGATCCCGCTCCAGTTCCCCGAGTACTGCCGGGAACAGGAGGCCGCGAAGCACGCCGTCCGAATCGACACCGTGTGCCGGCTCGCCGATGCGGTGCTGGTGCCGTCCGAAGCGGTGCGGCAGTCGCTGCTGCCCCACCTCCTGCGTGCCGGACGCGGGCACGTGCCGGTATGGCCGGTGCCGCACGGCGTGCACCTGCGCGCGCTGCCGCAGCCGCTTCCCGATGCGCGCCCTCCCACCGGGCCGTCCCATCCCTATTTCGTCTGCCTCGGCACCATCGAGGGACGCAAGAACCACCTCCTCCTGCTCACCGTCTGGCGTCGGCTGGTGGAGGAACAAGGCGGCCGGGCGCCTCACCTTGTGCTGATCGGCAAGCGCGGCTGGAAGAACGAGCAGGTGCTGGACCTGCTCAATCGCTGCCCGTCCCTGCAAGGGGTAGTTAGCGAGCACAACGCCCTGCCGGACCAGGAGGTGGCACGCTTGTTGAAGGGCGCACGGGCGCTGCTGTTCCCGTCCTTCGGCGAAGGCTATGGCCTGCCGCTCACGGAAGCGCTGTCGCTAGGGGTGCCGGCGATCTGCTCCGACATCCCGGTGTTCCGGGAGGTCGGGGGCGACACCCCGTTGTATCTGGACCCGCTCGACGGATTGGGCTGGATGCGCGCGATCACGGACTTCGTGGATGATTCGCCGCACCGGCAAGGGCAGTGCGCGCAAACGGCTCAGCGGAACTTCCCGATCTGGGCCGACAGCGTGCGCGACGCCTTGTCGAAGGCGGCTTGGCACCCGTACCCCTCCACGCGACACCGACAACCGATCCAGGCCGCATCTGGAGAACTGCAGAACCGCAGCGACTAGGCGGCGGCGCACGGGCATCCCCGGACCCTTCATCTTTCAGGAAGCAGGACATGGCGCGCAAGCTGTTCAACGAGCTGTTCGAGGTGGTTTATCCGTGCCCGGTCCGCGACATCTCCTTCATGTTCACGAAC
>CAXSHC010000144.1:0-7501 GCA_964236745.1 uncultured Acetobacteraceae bacterium | reverse complement strand
CCACCACCGGCAGGCCGCTGATCCGGTTGGCGGCCATGATGGCGCGCACCTCGGCCAGCGTCTGCTGCGGCTGCACCGTGACCGGGTTCACCACCATGCCGCTTTCGAAGCGCTTCACCCGTCGCACCTGCTCGGCCTGCTCCTCGGGCGACAGGTTCTTGTGGATCACGCCGAGCCCGCCCTGCTGCGCCATGGCGATCGCCATCGCGTCCTCGGTGACGGTGTCCATGGCGGCGGAGATCAGCGGGATGTTGAGCCCGATGCGGCGCGTCAGTCGGGCGCGCGTGTCGGTGGCGTGGGGCAGCACCTCGGAATAGGCCGGCACCACCAGCACGTCGTCGAAGGCGAGGGCTTCGCGAATGCGGTCGAGGGTGCGGAGCGTGCCGGACCGGCCGTCGACGTGGGATTCCATGACGCGTGGCTCCTGCGGGGGAGCGCCCGGATGCGGTCTCGCCGCCGCGCCTCGGCCCGACCTTTGGCGGCTCCCCCTACAATGCGTCTTCCCGGCGTGCAAGCGATTGCGCGTACGCCGCCGTCCCGGCACCCTTGGCACCATGATCCATGCCATCCGGGCTTGTCGCGCTTCCCTGTTGCCGGCATGCCTCGCCGCCTTGCTGCTCGGCGGCTGCGCCGGCGACAGCCCGCCCCCGCCGGCCCAGGCATCAAACGCGCCGCACTACGGCTGCCCGGACGGGCGCAGCTTCGTCGCGCAGTTCGATCCCACCACGCAGCAGACCGACCTGTGGCTGAGCGGCGGCGGCCTGCATCGTCTTGACCCGGTGCCGGACCCGCTCGGCGGCCTGCTGTACCAGGATGCCAGCTACCAGCTGCGTTCCGGCGCCAGCGATACGTCCAAGGTGTTGACCGACCGTTCCACTACGCAGCGGCAAGCCTGCACCCGCGCCAGCGTGCCGGACAGGGGTCCCACCCCGCCGCCGTGACACCGCGGCGACGCGCCGCGGCAAGGCCTGGGGCGTGGCGTCAGGACCGTTCCAGGGCCTGCCGCAGTTCTGCCTTGCTCATGCGCGACCGGCCGGCGATGCCTTTTTCGGCTGCCTGTCGATACAGCTCGGCGCGCGTGGGCGACACGCGATCCTGTGCCTCGGCACGCTCCCCGGCTTCCGTCTTCCTGAGCGCCTTGCGGTTGCTGGCCGGAGGCACCCGGTTTGAGGCGCCTGCTTCCCGAAGGCCGATCGCGATCGCCTGGCGCGGGTTTCGGACAGTGCCGCCCTGCGCCTGTTCGAGCTCGCCCTGCTTGAACTCGTGCATCACGCGGCCGACGATCCGCTTCTGCTTCGCGTCCTGCCTGGTCGCCATGATCGGGTTCCTTTCCACCAAACCTCGATAACCGGCAGACACGGCAATTGTTGCGCAGGTCGGGACGCCCCGTGCCCTCGGGCGCTGGTCACGCCCGATGCTGCGCCCGCCTGGCCAGCAGGTTCGCCACCAGCCCGGTCCAGCCGGTCTGGTGCGAAGCGCCGAGCCCCTTGCCGGTGTCGCCGTGGAAGTACTCGTGGAACAGGATCAGGCCGGCGAAATGCGGGTCGCTTTGCAGCTTCTCGCAGTCGCCGTAGATCGGCCGCCTGCCTCCAGCGTCGCGCAGGAAAAGGCTGTTGAGGCGGTCGGCGATATCGTCGGCGATGTCGCGCAGCGTGCGGAAGCGACCGGATGCGGTCGGGCATTCCACCAGGAAGTCGCGGCCGTAATAGTCGTGGAAGCGGTCAAGCGCTTCCACGATCAGGAAGTTCATCGGAAACCAGATCGGACCGCGCCAGTTCGAGTTGCCGCCGAACATCTCGGTGCGGCTTTCACCCGGTTCGTAGGCGACGTCGATGCGCGCCCCATCGTTTTCGAACACGTACGGGTTGTCGGCGTGGAACCGCGACAGCGAGCGCACGCCGTGGTCGGACAGGAACTCGGCCGGATCGAGCACGCGCAGCAGCAGCCGCTTCATGCGGTGGCCGCGCAGCAGCGACAACAGGCGCCGCTCGCCGATGCCGGGCTCGTCCCAGCGCGCGACCAGTCCCGCCAGGTCGGGACGGCGGCTCAGGAACAGATGGAGGCGGCGCGCGAAGTTCGGCAGCCGCTTCAGCATCGCGGGCTCCAGCGTTTCCACCGCGAACAACGGCGTCAGGCCCACCATGGAGCGCAGCTTGAGCTCGCGCATGGAGCCGTCGGGCAGGTTCAGCACGTCGTGGAAGAACTTGTCGCTTTCGCTCCACAGGCCGACGCCGCGCACGCCGATGTCGTTGATCGCCTGCGCGATGTACAGGAAATGCTCGAAGAACTTGGAGGCGATGTCCTCGAACGCGCTGTCCTCCAGCGCCAGCTCCAGCGCGATGCGCATCATGTTCAGCGCAAACGTCGCCATCCAGGCGGTGCCGTCGGTCTGGTCGAGATAGCCGCCGGTGGGAAGCGGGCGGGAGCGGTCGAACACGCCGATGTTGTCGAGCCCCAGGAACCCGCCCTGGAACACGTTGCGGCCCTGGTTGTCCTTGCGGTTCACCCACCAGGCGAAGTTCAGCAGCAGCTTGTGGAAGATCTGTTCCAGGAAGCCGCGGTCGCCGACGCCGGTCTGCTCCTGCTCGATCTGGTACACGCGCCACGCCGCCCAAGCCTGCACCGGCGGGTTGGCGTCGCCGAAGTTCCACTCGTACGCCGGGATCTGCCCGTTTGGATGCATATAGGCTTCCGACGACAGCAGCAGCAGCTGGTCCTTGGCGAACGCGCTGTCCACCATGGCGAAGGTGACGCAGTGGAAGGCGAGGTCCCAGGCGGCGAACCAGGGATATTCCCACTTGTCCGGCATGGAGATGATGTCGGCGGCGTTCATGTGCCGCCAGTCGCTGTTGCGGCCGCGCTTGCGGTTCTCGGGCGGCGGCGGCAGGGTCGGGTCGCCGCGCAGCCAGCGGTACACGTCCAGCGTGTAGAACTGCTTGTTCCAGATCATCCCGGCCAGCGCCTGGCGCTGCACCGCGCGCGCGTCGACGTCGCGGATGTCCTTCTGCAGCGCCGCGTAGAAGCGGTCGGCCTCGTTGCGCCTGGCGTCGACGATGGCATCGAACCCGGCAAAAGGCGGAATGATCGGCTCGCCGCGCACCAGGCGCACGCGCACCGTCCAGGACTCGCCAGGCGCCACAGTCGCGCCGTGCCAGGCGGCGCACTTGGTCGCGGGGCCTTCGGTGCGGGTCGCGCCCTCGCGCCCGTCCACCACGTGCTCGTGGAACCCGTCCTTGTAGACGCCCTCGCCGGGCTCCATGCCGACGATGCGCGGGTTGGTCTCGTTCTCGCAGAACAGGATCCGCGCGCCGTCCTCGACGTGGAACGTGTAGTGCCCGAGCATCCTGTGCTCGGCGACCACCCGGTTCGGGCCAAGGGTGCGCATGGTCGGCTTGGGATGGTTCTCCCGCCACGACCAGTGGGTGGCGAACACCAGCTGCGGCAGCACGTGCAGCAGCGCCGGTTCCGGACCGCGGTTGGTCACGGTGATCCGCATCAGGATGTCGGCCTCGTCGGCCTTGGCATACTCGATCGACACGTCGAAGTAGCGGTCGTCGTCGAACAGGCCGGTGTCGAGCAGCTCGAACTCGCCCTCGTGGCGGGACCGGGAACGGCTTTCCTCCACCAGCCGCTCGTACGGAAAGGCTGCTTGCGGATACTTGTAGAGCATGCGGAGGTAGGCGTGCGACGGCAGCGCGTCGAGCTGCCAGTAGAGCTCCTTGACGTCCTCGCCATGCGTGCCCTGCGGCCCGGTCAGGCCGAACAGGCGCTCCTTCAGGATGCGGTCCCGCCCGTTCCACAGCGCCAGCGACAGGCACAGTCGCTGGGTGTCGTCGCTGAAGCCGGCGATGCCGTCCTCGCCCCAGCGATACGCGCGCGAGCGGGCGTGCTCGTGCGGCAGGTAGCCCCAGGCGTTGCCGTTCTCGCTGTAGTCCTCGCGCACCGTGCCCCATTGGCGGTCGCTGAGGTAGGGACCCCATTGGCGCCAGTTGCGCATCCCGTGCGCCTGCTCCTCGAGCCGGCGCCGCTCCGCGTCGCGCAGCCGCAGGTCGCCCAGACGCGGCGCGTTCATGCGGCCGTCCCCTTGTTCACGCATCCCCGACCGGTCATGCCCTCAGCCGACGTCCTCGCCGGGCTGTCGGCTCGCGTCGCGCAGCAGCGCGCGGCCGCGTTCCGGCCGGAACCCCTGCGCCACCACGTAGAGCTCGCTGGATTCCTTCCGGCTCGCCGGCGGCTTGGCGTGCTTAACGGTGGCGAAAGCCTGCTTCATGGGGGTCAGCATGTCCTTTTCCGAGCCGCCCTGGAACACCTTGGCGACGAAGCTGCCCCCTTCTGCCAACACTTCCATGGCGAAATGAAGTGCGAGCTGTGCCAAACCGATGATGCGTATGTGGTCGGTGGCGGCGTGTCCGGTGGTGTTCGGCGCCATGTCCGACAGCACCAGGTCGGCGGCCCCGCCCAGCATGCCACGCAGCCGCCCGGGCAGCTCCGGATCGTTGAAGTCGCCCTGCAGGATCTCCGCCCCGCGCACCGGGTCCACCGGCAGCAGGTCCACCCCCACCACGCGTGCGGCGCCGCGCTTCACCGCGACCTGCGCCCAGCCGCCGGGCGCGGCGCCCAGGTCGACCACACGCATGTGCGGCCGGATCAGCCCGAACCGGTCGTCGAGCTCGATCAGCTTGAACGCGGCGCGCGAGCGCCAGCCCTGGGTGCGGGCGGCGGCGACATACGGGTCGTTCAGCTGCCGGGCGAGCCAGCGCTGCTGCGCCGTGGTGCGTCCGCGCGCGGTGCGAAGCGACACCGACTTGGTTCGTCCGGCCTGCACCGCGGCGGCGTCGTTCTGGCCACCGCTTCCGGGAGCCGCCTCGCCGGCCTTGCCGACGCGTCGTCCCGGCACCTGTCCTGGCGTGCCGGTACCGTTCTTGCCGCCGCCCGATCCACCCCCCGGTCCGCCGCGAGCGCTCACGCCGGCAGCACCGAATTTGGAACGGCGGCAGGAAAGCAAGTCGGCAGGAAGTCGTCGGCGGCAGCGGAACGTTCTCGCATCATGCGCAGCAGCATACCATCACGCAGCCCGCGATCCGCCACCACCACGCTGTCGGTCGGCCAGAGCCGTTGGATCGCCTCGAAGATGGCGCAGCCGGGCAGCACGGACGCGGCCCGCTCCGGCCCGACGCAGGGGTGGCGACGCAGGCCGGCCTGGCCGAGCCCGCGCAGCAGGGCGATCGCATCCCCGGCCGCCTGGCGCGACAACACCACGCCGTCCACCAGGGCGCGCTTGTACCGGCGCAGGCCGAGCGCCACGCCGGCCAGGGTGGTGGCGGTGCCGCTGGTGCCGAGCAGCCGCACCGTTCCCCGCGCCGCTTCACGCCGTATGCGGTGCACCGCCTCAAAGGCGTGGAGTTGTTCCGTCACGTGCTGCACCATCGCCTCGAAACCGGACGCGGTGAACTTCTCGTCGCCGAACAGTTCGGACAGGGTCAGCACGCCCAGGGGCAGGCTCTGGTAGCCGGCGAGTTCCGGTGCGGCGCCGCCCACGCGGATCCAGGCGATCTCGGTCGAGCCGCCGCCGATGTCGAACAGGAGGGCGCGGCTGCGCGCCTGGCCGGCCGCGCCGCAGGAGCCGGCGGCGGAGAACGGGATGCGCAGGTCGCCGCGCTGCCGGCCGGCCGGGAGCGGACCGAAGCCCGTCGTCGCGTCGCCGGCCTCGCCGTCCGGCAGCGGCCGCGCCGGCAGATCGGCCCCGAGCAGGGCGGCGCAGCTTTCCAGCGCCAGCTCGGCTTCCTCGCGTGTGGAGATGACGTCGATCGACAGCCCGGTCTCGGTCCGCACCCGGTCCAGGAAGGCGCGCCCGTTTTCGGCCCGCCGGCAGGCTTCGGTGGCGACGGCATGCAAGCCGCGCAGCCGGCGCCGTCCGATCCGGGCGGCACAAGCGTGCAGCGCGCCGATGGTGCGGTCCATCGCCTCCTCGCTGAGCCGCCCGGAGCTATGCAGCCCTTCCCCCAGCCGCACGATCCGGCTGAAACTGTCGATGACCCGGAAGCCGTGCCGGGTCGGGGCCGCGATCAGCAGGCGACAGTTGTTGGTGCCGAGGTCGAGGGCGGCAAAGGTCGGCGCGACCGGCCTGAAGCCGCCGAACCCGAAGCAGGCGGCATGATCGACCATGGCGAACCCTTTCCCGGTACGGTTGACGCGGTCCGGCCACAGTCTTCGGCTTGCCCGCCACGGGGGGCAAGCCATATTCGTCCCGCGCCGCGGGCGCCGGGCTGCGGATACCGGACCGGGGGCACCGGGCCAGAACCGGTTGCCAGCCCGCGTCGCCGATGCTACCTCCCCAGCCGCACCGTCGGGTGCAGCCGCTTGGGGGATAGTTTAGCGGTAGAACTGCCGGCTCTGACCCGGCCAGCCCTGGTTCGAATCCAGGTCCCCCAGCAGCTCGTTGTTTTGATTTACTTACAAGTGGGGATCTTCCGATCCAGGTCCCCCAGCCATGTTTGTATCTCACAAGCAATCTCAGTATCTTAAGCGGCGTCAACCGCTTAGAGCCCTTCTGGTGATCCAAGAGGGTGATACAAAGTGCCCCTGATGACAGCGCCAACGCGCCACCCCAAAACTGGCGTCTACCGCATCCGGATCGCCATCCCGACGCACCTTCGGGACATCACTCAGCGTGACCACGGCAAGCGCGCCGAGTTCATTGCGACCCTGGGCACGAAGAAGCCAAAGGAGGCCAAGGCACGGGCTCCAGAGGTGATCGCCAAGTTCTCCAAGTGGCTGCAAGCCGCCGAGGCTGAGCATAGGGGCGCCCTGCACCACCTGACCGATCAAGAGGTCTCTGTGATCTGCGGACGTTGGCTGGCTGCTCAGGAGGCGGAGAACCGCCACCACTTGAAGGGCAGTCTCCAAGAGCATGAGGACACGGCGGACCACCTTGGGGAGATCCTGAGGGCCATTGAAGGCGATCCTGAAACAACTTGGCTTGTGCGGGATGCTGTGATCGCCACGGCTGGCGACACAGCGCCTCTGCTGGCCGCCATGGGCTTCACGATCGACCAAGACAGCAGGGAGCGGCTCGCTGCACGCCTCGTCCGGGTTCAATGGGAGTGGAGCAAGGACGCCGTTGAGCGGGCACGGACCGGCCGGTGGCGCCCGTCGCTGTCCTCAGCGGACTTTGCGAGCCTCAACGGTCGCGAGGCGGTAGCTGGAGCCGGCTGCACCACGGACAGCCTCCTGGACGGCTGGGGTATGGATCGTGGGCTCCGCCGTGACGCCCAGCCCCGCCAACGGGCCTTCTATGACCGCCTGAAGACCATGGAGCGCCTCGTCGCCTTTCGTGGGGCACAATGACGCCCAGAGGATCACCAAGGCCGATGCCGTCCGCCTGAAGGAGGACATGCAGGCCCGCGACCTGACAGCCGCAACGATCCGCAACGACCTCTCGGAGTTGTCTGCAATCTGGCGCTGGGGCCTGACCCACGGGAAGCTGGAGGGCGACAACCCG
>CAXSHC010000143.1:1824-7519 GCA_964236745.1 uncultured Acetobacteraceae bacterium | reverse complement strand
TTCCACCAGGCCCTGCGCCCGGGCGCGCTGCAGCCACAGCTTGGCTTCGGCCGGGTTGGTTTCGGACGCGAGCCCGCGCGCGAGGTAGCGGCCCAGCATCAGCTGCGCCATCGCGTGGCCGCGTTCGGCCGCCTGCCGGAAATGCACCTGCGCCAGACTACGGTTCTCCGGCACCTCGTGGCCGCCGCCATGCATCGCCGCCACCGAGAAGATGGCGTTGATGTGGCCCTGCCTGGCGGCACGCTCGAACATTTCCAGCGCCGCCACGTGGTCGCGCACCCCACCGCGCCCGCTCAGGAGCAGCTCGGCATAGGCCATCTCGGCATCCGGCAGCCCGGCCTCGGCCGCCTTGGAGATCCAGAACCGGCCCTCCTTGAGGTCGATCTCGACGCCGCGGCCCTCGGTCAGCATGCGGCCGTACCAATACTGGGCGTTCACCACCCCATCCGCGGCGCGTCGCAGCCACAGCGCCGCCCGACGATCGTTGCGCTCGACCCCGACCCCTTCGGCCAGACACACGCCGAAGTTGAACGCCGCCACCAAGTCGCCGGTCTCGGCCGCCTGCTCGAAGCGCTCGCGCGCTGCGGTGCGGTCAGCCTCGCTGCCGCCGCCGCTGAGCACCAAGTTGCCGAGGTCGACATGGGCCAACTGGTCGCCGCGCTCAGCGGAATGACGGAACCAGCGCGCCGCTTCCTCCGGGTCGCGCTGCACCCCGGCACCGGTAAGGTAGAGCAGGCCGAGCGCGCGGGCGGACGCCGCGTGGCCGGCGGCAGCGGCACGGCCATACCAGCTCGCCGCCTCGGCGTAGTTCGGCGGCAGGTCGCCACCGCGGGAATAAAGGTCGCCGACCAGCGCCGCCGCTTCCGCGTCGCCGGCCAAGGCGGCGCGGCGGAGCCAGGACTCGCCGCGCGCGGTGTTGCGCTCCACCCCGCGCCCTTCCATCAGCGCCAGGCCGTATCGCGCCTCGCCGGACCGCACCCGCCGTTCCGCCGCCTGGCGATACAGCTCGGTCGCCGCCGCGACGTCCTGTTTCACGCCGGCGCCGCGCTCGGTCATGACACCGAGCAGATAAAGCGCGGTGCCAAGGCCGCCTTCCGCCGCCTTGGCCAGGCTGGCCGCAGCCTTCTGCTGGCCTTCGGCGTCAAGGGCGTTGCGCAGCTGCGCCAGCGCCACGCCGAGATGGCCCTGCGGGCAGCCGGCCTCGGCGGAGCGGGCATACCACCCGTCCGCGGTGTCGAGGTCGCGCAGCTCGACCGGACCGGAGGTGAGGATATAGCCGAGCAAGGCCTGCCCGTCCGGCGATCCGGCCTCCGCCGCACGCGACGCCCAGTGCCCGGCCCGCTCGTAGTCCGGCTTGGCATCCTGCTGGCTCAGGCTCGGCGAGAACACCGCGCTGCCCGGGCTGCCGTTGACCAGTCCGAACAGGTGCAGGGTGGCGAGCACCACCTGCGCCTCGACCCAGCCAGCCTCGGCCGCGCGCTCGATCCAGCGTGCGCCTTCCTCCCGGCTGACCGGAACCCCAGCCCCGTCGAGATAGGCACGTCCCACCCGAAACTGCGCTTCCGGTATGCCAGCGGTGGCGGCGGCACTGAGCGGCGCGAAGGCGCGACCCACCTCGCCCGCCTCGATCAGGCTGAGCGCGTAGCGCAGCTTGCCCCGCGGCGAGAACAGGGACGCCGCGCGCTGCTTCAGGAAGTTCGCCATCAGGTCCTGCAACACCCCTGGATGTGGTCTAGGCGGATGGTGGAAAGATCGTGCGGCAAGAAGATCAGGCGGATGCAAGGGACCCGGCGGGACGCGCCCGCCGGGTCTCCTCGCGTCAGGACGGGTCGCGCATTCCTTCGGTCGCGGTCGGGATAACCGTGCTCAGCAGGTACTGCAGGATGGTCCGCTTGCCGATGTTGATATCCGAGGTCACGACCATGCCGGTCGTGGGCTTGAAGTAGCTCGGCACGTTGCGCAGCGTGTAGCGGTCGATCCGCAGCCGGATGCGGTAGAACGAATCCCCACCTCCCGGAGTGGCCAGGCCGTTGGCCGGCGCGCTGGCTGCCGTCGCCTGGTAGTCCTCGGTCGAGAAGCTGGCGGAGCTGATGTTGGTCACAACGGCTTCCGCACCACCGTACTGGACATAGTTGAAGCTCGTGAATTTGACCTGCGCCTTGTCGCCCAGCTGTACATAGCCGGCCTGGGCGGCTGGCAGGCGCGCCTCGATCTGCAGCGGCGCATCGAGCGGCGTCAGCGTCATGAACTCCTGGGCGGAAGTGATCACCGAACCCACCGAAACGTGGGCGATGTTCAGCACCACCGCGTCGCGGTCGGCACGCATCACCAGAAGGCTCTTCTGCAGCTTCGCCTTCTCGTACTGGCCAGTCGACTCATACAGCTTGCGCTGCGCGTCGGTCAGGGACTGGTAGGTTCCTGCCTTGCTGTTCTGGATATAGCTTTCGCGCTCGGCGATCATGGCGTTCAGCTTGTTGCGAGCGCTGGTGGCGCTCTGCTGCGAGGTGATCTGCGAGCGCTCGATCTCCATCAGCTCGTCCTGGGCGGACAGCGAGTTCAGGCGGCTGCCGACCTGGTCGTGCTGCAACTGCACGCGCATGTTGTGCACGTCGGACGCCACCTTGACCCGGCCGGCGTAGAGCGCGGCGCTGGCCTCGTAGCCGACCACGTCGCTCTTGAGCCCGGCGATCTGCTGGTCGTAGTCCTGGACCTTGGCCTCGAAATCCGACTTGCGACGCAGGAAGATCGCCGCCTGCTGGGTCGAGGCCGGGTCGGACATGTTGGCCACGTAGTCCTTGCCCGTGACCTCGGCGGTCAGCCGGTCGACCTCCGCCTGAAGGCTCGTGGTCTGCAGGCCGAGGCTGCTGACGTCGGCGTTGGTCGCGGTCGGGTCGAGATGCGCCAGCACCTGCCCCTTGTGCACCACGTCGCCCTCACGAACGTCGATCGAGCGGATGATGGAGGTTTCCAGCGGCTGCACCACCACCATCGGCACCGTCGGCACCAGCGCGCCGCTCGCCGTCACCACGCGGTCGATCGGGAACAGCGCCATCACCATCAGGCTGGCCAGCGCCAGGGAGGACACGATCCAGGTGGTGTAGAGCGCGGTCGCGGTCGGCGGCATCGCCGCCATGGCGGCACTCGGCGAATGGAACTCGAGCAGCGCCAACGGCATGTCGTCGTTGTTGCCTGGCCGGCGCAGCGCGATCGGCTTGCCGCCCGAATCCTGCGGGACGATTTCGTTTGAACCGCTCATGGTTCAGTCTCCTTCGGCCAGCATCGGCGCCGGACCGGCATTGCGGTCGGCGTTCATGTGCCGGTTCTGCTGCAGCCAAAGCTGGCGGTAGATCGCGCAGCGCTCCACCAGGACGTTGTGCGGCCCGATGTCGTCCACCTTGCCCTGCTCCATCACCAGGATCTGGTCGCAGTCGACCAGCGAGGACAGGCGGTGCGACACGATGACCATAGTGCGGCCCTTGCCGATGCGCGCCAGGTTGGCGTTGACCAGCGCTTCGGATTCTGGATCGAGTGCGGAGGTGGCCTCGTCCAGGATCAGCAGCTTCGGGTCGGAGATCAGCGCACGCGCAATCGCCAGCCGCTGCTTCTGCCCACCGGAAATGTTGGTCGAGCCTTCCTCGATGAACGTCTCGTAGCCGGCCGGCATGCGCTCAATGAACTCCTCCGCCCCCGCGAGGCGGGCGGCACGCACTACGTCGTCCAGGGTCAGCCCGGGACGACCTGCGGTGATGTTGTCGCGCACCGTGCCGCGGAACAGGACGTTGTCCTGAAGCACCACGCCGAACGAGCGGCGCAGGTGGTTGAGGTTGATCTCGCGCATGTCGATGCCGTCGAGCTTCAGGTAGCCGGTGTAGTTGCGGCTGACGCCCTGCAGCAGGCGGGTGACGGTGGACTTGCCGGAGCCCGAACGCCCGACCACGCCCAGCATGGTGCCGGCCGGGATCTGGAAGTCCACGCCGGCCAGCGCCTTGGTGGCGGCTCCGGGATAGGAGAAGTTCACGTCTATGAACGACAGCGAGCCTACGATCTTGGGCCGCATGCCGGTGGTGAGCGCCCGCGTCTCGGTCGGGTTGTTCAGCACCGAGCCGACCTCGCTGAGCGAGGCGCGGACCTCCGTGAAATCCTCCAGCAGCTTGGCGAAGCCCACCAGCGGGGCGGCGACGCGGCCGCCCAGCATCATGAACGCGACCAGGCCGCCCGCACCGACCGAGCCGGTGCCGGTGGTGTCGGTCACGGCGAGATAAGCGCCCACCAGCAGCACGCCGCGGCTGATGAACATCTCGATCGGCATGATGATGGTCTGCGGCCAGTTGCTCATCCGCCCAGCGGCGAGCTTCCAGCGCGTGACCTCGGCGGTCTTTTCGTCCCATTCCTGCTTGCGGGCAGGCTCCAGCGCCAGGGTCTTCAGCGTACGGATGCCGGCGATCGACTCGTAGAGCACCGAGCCACGCGCCATCTCGGCCGCGGTCACGCGGCCGATGTAGTAGCTGACCGGGCCCATGAAGATCACCACGATCAGGCCGATCGCGCCGGCGCCGGCCAGCGTCATCCAGGCCAAGGTCGAGCTTAGGAAGAACAACAGCGGCAGGATCATCACCAGGGTGAACATGTCCAGGAAGGTGCGCAGCAGCGACCCGGTCATGAAGTCGCGCACCTTGTAGATCTGCATCACCCGGCCGATCACGTTGCCGGCCTGTTGGCGCTCGAAATATTCCAGCGGCAGGGCCAGCAGCCGGTTGAACACGTGGATGCTGATGCGGCTGTCGATGCGCGCCGTCATCACCAGCACCAGTTCGCGTCGGGCATAGCTCAGCAGCGTCTCGTAGAAGGTGAGCACCAGCAGGATCATGGTGATGGAGAACAGGGTGGCGAGCGAATGCTGGCCCACCACCTTGTTGATCACCTGCATGATGATCAGCGCTGGCAGGATGGTCAGCACCGACAGCACCATGGAGGACAGAGTGATATCGCGCAGCGCGCTCTTCTCGCGCAGCACCACGCGGCTGAGCCAACGTATGTCGACCGGCGCTTCCGCTTCGACGCCGGCACGGGCGCGGCGGAGCAACAGCACGTCGCCGGTCCAGACCTGGGACAGGCGCAGTTCGTCCACGGCCACCAGCGGATCGCTTTCGCCTCCCATCGGGTCGCGCAGCCAGACCACACCGCGGTTGGTGTCGGCCGACATGAACAGGCCGGCCGAGCCGTCCTTGAACATCAGCACGATCGGCGGGGTGTTGTGCATGCGCACCAAGTAGCGCCACTTCAGGTGCATGCCCTTGGCGACCAGGCCCTGGTCGTCCATCCAGCGCACCAGCGTGGCGGGCGACGGCGAACGTTCGCTCGATTCTGCCTGGAAGGTTTTCGGGTCCAGCTCGATGCCGTGGTACTTCGCGGCCGCCATCGCCGCCCGCAACCGGATGGTCATCGGATCGGGCGCTTTTGCGGGCCCGGCGGCGTGGCTGTCCGGTGAGCTACCGTAGCCGGCGTCGTTGCGTTGATCCACAGGATTTCCTTCACCAGGACGCTTCAGGGTTCCGACCTCACCCTCGAGCGCAAGACATGGCTACCGCTTGAACGGCCTTTCACGACAACCATAGCATGTAAAAGTCCGGCCCGGGTCATTTTTCTCCGGGCCTGTAACGGCCGGCGACCACCGGGTCCGAAGCGAGCAGCGCCG
>CAXSHC010000143.1:0-1814 GCA_964236745.1 uncultured Acetobacteraceae bacterium | reverse complement strand
GGCAAACCCGGCGGGCCCCGTCATCCAGACGCGCCGGAACAGGGCGAGCGTGCCGCGGGCTCGCTGCTCGAACAAGGACGACAACAGCAGGGTGAGCGGGCCGCGCGCCACGCAGCAGGCGCAGCCTGCGGGATGGGGCGTCGCGACCAGGTCCTCCAACGCGACCTGCCGGACCGCCATCCAGCCTGCCGTCCAATCCGTGGTCCCGTCTGCACCGCCGGATGGCAGCTCCGGCCCCGCCACCACGAGCAGGGCCTGCGGGTCGGCCTCCGGCAGCGGTGCGCCGGGCACCACGACATGCACCGGAATGCGTGCATCAAGGCGCATGAACCGGTCTCCGGCCGCAAGCCGGTGCCGCTGGACAGCGGCGGCCGGCTTTGTGAGAAGCATTGGCATCCTACATATGGACGCGCGGCCGATCCCCTAGCCACCCTGTTCCGGGCCGGCGCGGTGCCGGCGCCGACAGGATCGCTTCATGACCCGTCCCCACCTTCTCGACGCCCTGGCCGATGGGGTCCTGCTGTGCGACGGCGGCATGGGCTCGCGCGTGCAGATGCTCGACCTGGAGGTCGAGCGCGACTACTGGAACCGGGAGAACTGCACGGAGGTGCTGAACCTGTCCCGGCCCGAGCTGGTGCGCGAGATCCATCGCGGCTACTTCGCCGCCGGCGCCGACATGGTAGAAACCAACAGCTTCGGCGGCTCGCCCATCACCCTGGCCGAGTTCGACCTCCAGGACCGCACCCACGAGATCAACAAGGTGGCGGCCGAGCTCGCCCGCGAGGCGGCGGACAGCTTCTCCGACGGACGGCACCGCTTCGTGATCGGCTCGATCGGGCCGGGCACCAAGCTGCCCTCGCTCGGCAACGTCGGCTATGATCCGCTGGAAGCGGCGCTGGCCGAGCAGTGCGCGGGTCTCCTTGCCGGCGGCGTGGACGCGCTGCTGATCGAGACCTGCCAGGACACGCTGCAGATCAAGGCGGCCGTCAACGGCGCCAAGATCGCCCGCGCCGCCGCCGGCACCGACACGCCCATCTTCGTGCAGGTCACGGTGGAAACCACCGGTACCCTGCTGGTCGGCCCGGACATCGCCGCCGCCGCCACCGTGATCCACGCGCTCGACGTGCCGCTGATCGGCCTGAACTGCGCCACCGGGCCGCAGGAAATGTCCGAGCACGTGCGCTGGCTCGCCGCCAACTGGCCGCGGCTGATCTCGGTGCAGCCCAATGCCGGGCTGCCGGAGCTGGTGGATGGCAAGACGCACTACCCGCTGTCGCCGCACGAGATGGCGAGCTGGATCGAGCGCTTCATCGTCGAGGACGGGCTCAACCTGGTCGGCGGCTGCTGCGGCACCTCGACCCCGCACATACAGGCGCTGGACGCGATGTTGCGGCGCCGCGCCGGCAACGTCGTTCGTCCCGCCCCGGTGGCGCGCCGCCCGGTGTGGATCCCGTCGGTCGCCAGCCTGTATGGCCAGACCCCGCTCAGGCAGGAGAACAGCTACTTCTCCATCGGCGAGCGCTGCAACGCCAACGGCTCCAGGAAGTGGCGCGAGCTGCAGGAAGCCGGCGACTGGGACGGCTGCGTGTCGGTGGGACGCGAGCAGGCGACCGAAGGTTCCAACGCGCTGGACCTGTGCACCGCCTTTGTCGGCCGCGACGAGGTGGGGGAGATGGACGAAGTGGTGCGCCGCTTCACCGCCTCGGTGAACGCGCCGCTGGTGATCGATTCCACCGAAACGCCGGTGATCGCCAGCGCGCTGAAGCTGCACGGCGGCAAGCCGATCATCAACTCGATCAACTTCGAGGACGGCG
>CAXSHC010000142.1:0-7541 GCA_964236745.1 uncultured Acetobacteraceae bacterium | reverse complement strand
GTGCCGGGCCTGGTGTTCCTGGTCGCCGTGCTGTTCCTGCCGGAAAGCCCGCGCTGGTTCCTGCTCCGTGGCCAGGACGAGCAGGCCCGCACGGTGCTGCGCACCCTGCGCGAGGATCCGGCCGAGGTGGACCGCGAGATCGCCGACGTGCGCGAGCAGCTGACGGTGCGCCAGCTCGGGCTCGCCTTGTTCCGGGGCAACCCCAACTTCCGCCGCTCGGTCTGGCTCGGCATCGGGCTGCAGGTGGTGCAGCAGCTCACGGGCATCAACGTCATCATGTACTATGCGCCCAGGATCTTCGGCCTGGCCGGCTTCGGCGCCGGCGCCGCCAACTGGGCCACCGCCGTGGTGGGCCTGACCAACGTCCTGGCCACCCTGCTCGCCGTCGGCTTCGCCGACCGGTGGGGCCGCAAGCCGATGCTGAACGTGTGCTTCGTTACCATGGCGGTGGGCATGGCGGCCGTCGGCATTCTGCTCGGCATCGGCGTGCACGGCGACCTAAGCCGTTACCTCCTGGTGGCGATGGTGCTGGTGTTCATCGTCGGGTTCGCAGCCGCCCCCGGCCCGCTGATCTGGACCCTGTGCTCCGAGATCCAGCCGCTGCAGGGGCGCGATTTCGGCATCGCCGTGTCCACCTTCACCAACTGGGCGGCGAACTGGCTGGTCGGCAACACCTTTCTGACCATGCTCACGGTGCTGGGCCAGGCCAACACGTTCTGGCTGTTCGCCGTTCTGAACGCCGCGTTCATCCTGTTCGTCGTATTCCTGGTACCCGAAACCAAGGGCGTGTCTCTGGAATCGATCGAGCACAAGCTGATGGCTGGCGCGCCGCTCCGTTCCATCGGGCGTTAAAAGGCGAAACGGGCGGGGCGGGGCGGTCAGCCGGCCGTCTCGCCCCAGATCTCCATCACCTTGCGCACCGCCGGACGTCCTTTCATCCGCTCGAAGTGGGCGTCCAAGGGCGGGGGCAGGGCGATGTCCACCTGCGGCGCCCAGCGCTCGACGTAGAACAACGCGGTATCGGCAATCCCGAACGCTCCGCCGCCGGCCCATTCGCGCTGGCCCAGCTGGTTCGCCAGGATGCCGAGGCCCTTTTCCACCATGGCCCGCCCCTGCGCCTTGACGTTGCCGGACCCCAGCTTGAGCGCGGAATGCACCACGTCGTCCGGCTCGAACTCGGCCGGCTTGAAGATGCGGCCGAAGCCCTGCGCGTGCACGGTGCCGACCGCGTAGTCCATCATCATCTGCGCGTGGATCTCGTCCGCTTGGTCCGCCGGCAGCAGCCCGAGTTCGGGATGGTTGTAAGCCAGCCAGCGCGCGATGGTGCCGTACTCGGTCAGCACCGAGCCGTCGTCACGCACCACCGTCGGCACCTTCTCCTTCGGGTTCACGCCGTTGAACGGCGCGCGGTGGCTTTCCCCGCCCACCACGTCCATCTTCACCGTGTCGTAGGGCGCGCCGATCTCCTCCAGTAAAACGTGGATACCGATCGCGCAGGTATGCGGACCCCAATACAGCGTGGTCATGCCGATCCCTTCCTGGCTTGTCCTCGCCTCCCCAAGCAGCGGCGCACCGGGAAGTTGCCGGCCGCGCTGGCCTGCATCCAGCCCGGTGCGGCATCAGTTCCGTGAACGGTGTTCACGAGCAGAACAGGAACCGCCCGGTGCTGTAGCGGCCGGCCGCGACGTCCTCGCCGGTCCGCAGGGTCCAGGACACCTCCGCCGCATGGCACGCCCTCGTGCCTCCCCGGCGCGGTTGTCGCCGTCAGGGGGTCGTGACCGGGATGCTCTCGCGCAGCATCGCGTCCACGGCTCCCATCGCCTTTTCCTCGTCGATGCGGAAGTTGCAGATCGACGGGATGAAGCCCGAGCCGAGCGGCACCAGCAGCGGGGCGTCTTGCAGGTCCTCCACCGCGTCGGGTGCGATGAACCGCACCGCGGTCGGCTCCTCCATGTTCTGCGGGCTGTCGTAGATGTGCAGGTCGCCGAGGTTGGACAGGTTCCAATGGTTGGTAATCACCAGGCCCGGGAGGTTGCAGACCCAGCGGTACTTCGCCAGCCCCGCCCCCCAGATCGCCACCATCGCCGTGGCTTCCCGACCGCAGGCCAGGCTTTCGGTGATCGGCATGCCGATCGTGCTGACGATCTCGATGCCCGTGCCCTGCGCCCGCTCCAGCATGGCGTCCACCATGTCGCGCTCGACCTCGATCGGGCGGCGCTTGGCGCCGTGCTCCCCGTGGCTCCAGATGAAGGAGTCCGAGGCGCCGATGCGGCTGTTATGCCCGTCCACCACCAGCACCGCCTCGCCCAGCGTGCGCGACAGCCGGTCCACCAGGGCCGTGCAGAATGCTTCCAGGTTCACCATGGTGCGGTTCTCGACGCGTATGCCGAACAGCACCACCGGCACGTTGTCGGCCCGCGCCAGCGCACAGATCGAGGCGGGCGAGGCACGGTCCAGCGGGCGCACCGTGTCCAGGATGCGCGTGCGCACGTTTTTCGTCACGGTCATGGCCGACGAGCGGATCAGGCACTGGCCGTTGCTGTAGAAGGACGGGATCGACTCCTGGAACCCCTTGGCGCTGCGGTCGACCAGCCCCTTGAGCTCGGGAAAGATCGCGTCGAGCGGCCCGTACATTTCCGGCTCCATCTCGCAGTCGAACAGGGCAAAGCGCGGCAGCGTCATCGGCTTGTTCGCGTTGACGATGTTGCCGATCCCGGACAGGTCGTTCCACAGCACGTGGCCGATATGCATCGCCGTCACGCCGCGCCAGGCGTGCAGCGGCACGGTGCGGTCGTTGGCGAAGTAGCGCGCCAGCAGGTCGCCGTGCTGCATGATGCGGGCGAAGAACTCGCGGAACATCTCGGGCATCTGCGCCCGGATCGCGTCGCGGTGCAGCGCCACGCAGATGCGTCCCTCGGGGATGAACAGCCCCGACAGCCGGAAGAAGATCTCGCCCGCCACCAGGAACATCACTGTGCCGGTCGCCTCCTCCACCGTGCGGTAGGCGTAGATCGTGCCGTGCAGCACCAAGGCGTGGCGCACCGTCATCGATCGCCCGTCCACCGGCGACGGGAAGCTCATCCGCCCCTGCTCGATGAAGGCGTGGTTCTGCGCCTGTAGCCCGCCCGGGTTGAACAGGGCGTGCAGGTGGCTGCGCTGCAGCACCAGCCGGCGCGGCCCGAGATCGACCAGCTGGCTGTCCGGCCGTTCCGGGTCGAGCTGATCCACCGCGGCGAAGCGTGTGCCGGCGTCGAAGCCGCCCAGGTAGAGCGACAGGATCTCAGTACGCGTGTTTTCGGGTATTTTGAAGAAGCCGGCCTCGCGCGCGTCCAGCGGCGGCGGCACGGCGGTCTGCATGATCTTGTTCCACAGACCGTCGAACAGCAGGGCGGCCGCTTCCATCAGCGACCGGCGCAGTTCCGGCGACAGCTCCGCCACCGAGCCGCCGCGCCGTTCCAGCTTCTCGTCCAGGTACCAGCTTGCCTGTCGGCCGTCGTCGTGCCGGAACACCAGCACCACCACCGGGGCCAAACCGAAATACGCGAAGGCCGGGTTCCAGCCCGGCACGAACACCGCCGGCTTGCCATTGTCGAGGATCGTGCCGATCTGCGCGGCTGCGACCAGCACGCGGTCGAAGGTCAACGGCATGGATGTCCAAACCTTTCTCGAGCGTCGGCGGGCAGGCCGTTCGCGCCGAGCCCCGCAATGCCAGTTTGGCGGGAAATCGGCCCTAGCTCAACGCGGCGAACGTGCATCCCTTGGCCGGTTGCCGCCGTCCCATGGCGCGGCCAGGATGCACCCCGCCGAAGCGGAGCCCGGAGCCGATGATCATCCGAACCGACGAGACCGTGGACCTTCCCGTACCCGGCGCGTCCGGCGCCATGCGCCTGCACCTGTTCCGCCCGGCGGTTGCCGGGCGCCATCCGGGCATCTTGCTGTTTTCCGAGATCTACCAAGTCACCGACCCGATCCGACGCCTGGCCGCCCTTGTGGCCGGCCATGGCTATCTGGTGGCGGTGCCGGAGGTGTACCACGAGCACGAGCCGCCCGGCACGGTGCTGCGCTACGACCAGGCCGGCACCGAGCGCGGCAACGCTCTCAAGTTCACCAAGCCGGTGGCGGGGTTCGACGCCGACGCCGCCACGGCGCTCGCCTTTCTGCGCGGGCATCCGGACTGCACCGGCCGGCTCGGCACGCTGGGCGTGTGCCTGGGCGGCCATCTGGCGTATCGCGCAGCACTCGACCCGTCCGTGTCGGCGGCGGCCTGCTTTTATCCCACCGACATCCATTCCGGAACGCTGGGCGCCGGCCGCAGCGACGACAGCCTGCAGCGCATGGGAGCGCTCCGGGCCGAAACCCTGTGGGTGTTCGGCCGCCAGGACCCGCACGTGCCCTTCGCCGGGCGGCAGCTGATACGCGAGCGCCTGGAGCAGGTCGGCGCCCGCTACGAGTGGCACGAGGTGAACGCCCAGCACGCCTTTCTGCGCGACGAGGGCCCGCGCTACGATCCGGCGCTGTTCGGACAGGCCACCGGCTGGATGCTGGCGCTGTTCGCACGCGTGCTCAAGGAGACGCTGTAGAGCCATCGCGCATCCCGCGCGTGTTCAGGCATGGGCACACAGCGATCCGACTCGGCTTGCCGAGGGTCAGCCCGTCGATCCTTGTCTCCCACGACCAATGCGCCCCGAGCCGGCATGACAGGCGGCTTGATGGCCGGTGCCGCCATCGGGGCAGTCGCAGAAGGCGAAGCCTATGCCACGCTCGGTTCCTCTGCGACGGGACCGTTCAGGAACGCCCGGTCACGTCGGGATGACCGGCTTGCAGCGTCAGCGTACCCCATGCCGATCCTGGATCAAGGTGGCGTGGCGACCGAATGATCGTTTCGCAAGCTTTTCGAGTCAGATTTCCTGCCGGAACCGGGGTGCACGCGCCTGCTCTTCTGCCAAGCCGTCAGTTCCGTTCCGCAAGCCCTGCCGCCAACCCCCGCCGGTTGAGCAGGTGCAGCAGCTGCCGGGCGCCCGCCTCGCCATCCCGTTGCAGCACCGCAAGCGCGGTTTCGCCGTTGAACGGCGCCTCCTTCCGCGGCGTCGACAGCCAGTCGCCGGGATCGAGGCCGAGCGTGTCGAGCGCCGTATCCAGCCGGCGCAGGGCGCCGAAGCGCGCACCCTCGTCGTCCAGGAGGCGGAAGCGCGGCCGCGTGCCCTTTTTGGTAAGGCCGCCCGGATGGCCGACCAGCGCCAGCGCGTCCAGGTCGGTCACGCGCCAACGGTCCATCAGCGCCCAGAACGCGGTGGACGGCGCGGATCCCGCCGGCGCCGTGCGGCCTTGTCCTTGCGGCGAGGCGGCAAGGGCGGTGGTGCCCGGCGCGTCCCGCCGGACCGGCACCGGCCCGGCTCCAGGCCGTTCCGTATCCAGCGCGGGCCGAGGTGTCGCAGCCGAGCCTGATCGTCTGCGTTCCGGCGCCGGCTCCGGTGCCGAAAGCGCCTCGACCAGCTCCCCCACCGCGGCGATGGTCTGCGCGTCGTCGTGCCGCAGCCGGGTGATGCGGTCCGCCTGCGGATGATCCTCCGGCACCCGGCGGAACAAGGTGTCCAGCCGCAACTCGTCATCCGCGTCGAGCCCCTCGCCGAGGCTGATCGCCTGCAGCGCCTGGTGCAGCGCCAGCTTGGTCAGCACGACCTCGTTGGCGCGCCGGTGCTCGGCCAGCAGCCGCGCGTCCGCCAGGCTGTCGAGTGCGCGGGACAGCAGCGCCGCTACCGGATCCGTCATGCCGGCTTCCGCCGCGCCGCCGGCAGTAGCACGCGCGCGGCCGCGAACAGGATCGCCGGCAGCGGGATCGGGATGCCCGCGTCGATCGGTGCCACGATCACGGGCAGGCCAGGCGGCAGGGTCATGACATCCGATCGGGCGGGTCAAACCGTTATGCGGTGTAACCGGAACGCTGTTTCCGACGAAGTCATGCCCATATCCGGCTCAAAGAAGGAAGCTCGAGGATGTCGACCGCCCAACACCGCACGCGCAGGCAGGTGCTGCGCACCGCCACCGTCCTGGCCGCCGGCGCGCTGCTGCTCGGGCGCATGCCACGCAGCTGGGCCGTGACGCCGGCGCCGCTGCACCACACCGACGCCGAATGGCGCAAGATGTTGTCGCCCGCCCAATACGACGTGCTGCGCGATGCCGGCACCGAGATGCCGTTCTCCTCGCCGCTGGACCACTTCTACGGCAAGGGGCAGTACGCCTGCGCCGGCTGCGGCCTGCACAACTTTTCCTCCGACGCCAAGTTCGACAGCGGCACCGGCTGGCCCTCATTCTGGCAGCCGGTCACGGACGCGGTGGCGCAGCGGAGCGACAGCTCGATGTTCATGCAGCGCACGGAGATACGCTGCGCGCAGTGCGACGGCCACCTCGGCCATGTGTTCAACGACGGCCCCAAGCCGACCGGCCTGCGCTACTGCATGAACGGCGTGGCGCTTCGCTTCGATCCGGCTCCCGGCGTGCAGCCGCCGCGCGGCGCCTGAACCCGGCCACCAAGGAGATCCAGTGTCATGAACAGGTTCCTGTTGCTTGGCGGAGCGCTCGCCATTCCCGCCACCCTGCTCCTGTCCGGCATGCGTCCGGGACGAGCCGAGGAAGCGCCGCGCCTGGTGCCGGCGGCCGTGTCGACGCCAGCCGAGGGCGACGGCCTGCAGCGGATCACGGTGTCCGGCGGCTGTTTCTGGGGCGTGCAGGGCGTGTTCGAGCACGTCAAGGGCGTGCAACGCGCCGTGTCCGGCTACACCGGCGGTGCGGCCGACACCGCGCAGTATGAGACGGTCAGCACAGGCAGCACCGGCCACGCGGAGTCCGTGCAGATCACCTACGACCCGAAGCAGGTCTCGCTCGGCCGCCTGATGCAGATCTTCTTCTCCGTGGCGCTCGACCCGACGCAGCAGGGTGGCCAGGGCCCGGACAGCGGCAGCCAGTACCGCTCGGAAATCTGGACCAGCACGCCGGCACAGGCCGACGCGGCACGTGCCTACATCGCCCGCCTCGACGCGGCGCACGCATACGACGCGCCGATCGTCACCCGGGTGGACGCGCTGCACGGCTTCTATCCGGCCGAGGGCTACCACCAGGACTATCTCGCGCATAATCCGGACGCGCCCTACATCGCCATCAACGACATGCCGAAGGTCGACGCCCTGCGCCAGCTGTTCCCGCAGGACTACGTGGCGGCACCGGTGCTGACCACCGCCCCGATTACCGCATCATCGACCGGCGCCCCGGCTAACGCGTCCACCGACGCGTCCCCCGGACCGGCCTGACGCCCCAGCATCCCGTGGCCCTTCAGGTGGTGGCGCAGCTGATAATAGGTGAGGCCCAGCGCGCGGGCGGCGGCGCGCTGGTTGAACCGGCTGGCTTCCATCGCCTCGCGAAGCAGCCGCGCCTCGAAGCTGCGGGTGCGCGCGGCGAAGTCTCCCACCGGCTCGGGAACAGCCGCACCTGTCGCAACTGACGCGGCCGCCGGCGTCGCTGCCAGGGCCGATGATGCGATGGGCGGC